>NZ_CVTK01000054.1:194686-205285 GCF_900004785.1 Pseudomonas sp. 28 E 9
CGGGTTACCCACGGATTCAAGCCTGCGTTCGGCCAGCGTGGTTTAACGGGGCGCCTGAGATCAAGATCAAAAGCCAGATCAAGAGCGACTCGCTGCGCATCGTGGTTACTGTTGGGCACTGCTGAGTTATGTAGATACCTATGCCCCGATAAGGGAGTGTCAATCAATGCATCCGGGCCTGACACACCGCCATCGGGGGCAAGCCCCCTCCCACATGTCCAGCGGTCGCGTCGATTTCACGCCTTGATGAAATGCTTGCGGTAATGCTGCAACTCGGCGATCGACTCGCGGATATCGTCCAGCGCCAGGTGCGTGCTGCCCTTATGGAAGCTGTCCTTGACCTCCGGCGCCCAGCGCGCGGCCAGCTCCTTCAAGGTCGACACGTCCAGGTTGCGATAATGGAAGTAGCTTTCCAGCCCCTTCATATGCGTATAAAGGAAGCGCCGGTCCTGGCAGATGCTGTTGCCGCAGATAGGCGACTTGCCCCTGGGTACCCATTTTTCCAGGAAGGCGATGGTTTCGGCTTCGGCTTCGGCCATGCTGATGCGGCTGTCGCGTACCCGCTGGGTCAGGCCCGAGTTGCCATGGGTGCGGGTATTCCACTCATCCATGGTGGCGAGCACGGCATCGCTGTGGTGAATGGCGATCACCGGACCTTCGGCCAAGGTGTTGAGGTTGCTGTCGGTGACAATGGTCGCCATCTCGATGATGACGTCGGTGTCGGGGTTCAGACCGGTCATTTCCAGATCGATCCAAATCAGGTTCTGTGGGTTTTGCATGGCTTGATTCTCTTGGCACCTTGGCGTAGCTGCGCAGTTTAGCAGGCGGCGCCGTGCTAGACTCGCGACCGTTTTACCCAACTTTTGCATTATCGACACGGAACACCAATGGCCAAACGCCAGCTCAATCGTCGCCAAAACTGGCGCATCGAAAAGATTCAAGGTGAACGCGCAGCGCGCGCCGCCAAACGTGAATCCTCCGCCGTGGAAGCGCTCGAGGGCGGCGACCTGGGGCCTGAACAAACCGGCCTGGTGATCGCGCACTTCGGCGTGCAGGTTGAAGTCGAGGCGCTGGAAGGCGAACTCGCAGGCACGGTGTCCCGCTGCCACCTGCGCGCCAACCTGCCCGCGCTGGTCACGGGCGACAAAGTCGTGTGGCGCGCCGGCAACCAGGGCATCGGCGTGATCGTGGCCCAGTTGCCACGCAGTACCGAACTGCGCCGCCCCGACAGCCGCGGTCAGCTCAAGCCGGTGGCGGCCAACGTCGACATGATTGTGATTGTGTTCGCGCCGCTGCCCGAGCCCCACGCCAACCTGATCGACCGTTACCTCGTCGCCGCCGAGCATGCCGGTATCCGCCCGCTGCTGCTGCTGAACAAATTCGACTTGATCGACGAACAGAACGCTCCGGCGCTCAACGCTTTGCTGGCGGTCTACCGTACCCTGGGCTACCCGGTGCTGGAAGTGTCGGCCCATCACGGCAACGGCATGGAACAGCTGCAACAGCAGCTGGACGGGCGCATCAGCGTGTTTGTCGGCCAGTCTGGCGTGGGCAAGTCGTCGCTGGTCAACAGCCTGCTGCCGGAAGTCGACACCCGCGTCGGCCCGCTGTCGGAACTGTCCGGCCAGGGTACGCACACCACCACGACCGCACGGCTGTTCCACTTCCCCGGTGGCGGTGAACTGATCGACTCCCCGGGCATTCGTGAATTCGGCCTCGGCCATGTCAGCCGCAGCGACGTGGAAGCAGGCTTCATCGAGTTCAACGACCTGATCGGCACCTGCCGCTTCCGCGACTGCAAACACGACCGCGAGCCGGGCTGTGCACTGCTCAAGGCGCTGGAGGATGGCCGTGTGCAGCAGCAGCGGATGAACAGCTATCGGTCGATTATTGCGAGCTTGCCTGAGAGCAGTTACTAAGCTGCCAGCCTCTGTAGGAGCGAGCTTGCTCGCGAAGACCCCAAGCGCAACGCGGGCATTCTGAATGCACGCGTTATCGTTGACGTTTTTCGCGAGCAAGCTCGCTCCTACAATGAGACGGCCTTGTCGTATCTGGAGATTACGACCCCGGCGCCGGCGCAGGCACCGTCGGGTCCTTCACCCCACCGTCATCAAACAGGTTCAGCTTTTGGCGCAGCTCATGGGCCGGCAGCGGCTCCTGACCTGGCGGGAGCGCATTCGGGTCCGCCGGCACTTCACCGGGAGCGCCTTCGCCCTGAGCTGGCGGTGGTGGCGGCTGATCGCCCTCAATTGCACGCTGGGCCTTTTTGGTCAACACAACGATATCGATACGCCGGTTGATCGGGTTGAACGGATCTTTCGGATCAAACAACTGCGATGACGCAAAGCCCACCACCCGCGCCACTTGCGGGTCCGGATAGCTGCCGGCCACCAGCGCACGGCGGGCGGCGTTGGCGCGGTTGGCCGAGAGTTCCCAGTTGCCGAAGTCGCCCTGCCCCGCATAGGGTTTGGCATCGGTGTGGCCGCTGACGCTGATCTTGTTCGGCACCGCCTTGATGGTGTCGGCCATGGCCAACAGGATATCTTCGAAGTACGGCTTCAAGCGCGCGCTGCCGGAATCGAACATCGGCCGGTTGGCGGCGTCGGTGATCTGGATACGCAAGCCTTCCGGAGTGATCTCGAAGGAAATCTGATCCTTGAATTTCAGCAGTTGCGGGTTTTCCTCAACCTTGTTCTGCAGTTCCTGCAGCAACAGCTCCAGGCGCTCTTTCTCGACCTGTTCGGCCATGGTTTCGACCTGATCGCGCTCGATCGGGATTTTATCCTGAGGCGACTCGGTCTCAACTTCCGGATTGATGGTGCGCTCCGGCGCCAGCTGCGGCGAGCCGCCCAGGTCGATCACGAAGGGTGTACCACTTTCCGAAAAACCAATCGGGTCCTTGAAGTAACCCGCAATGGCGATCTTCTGTTCAGGGGTGGCGGTGGACATCAGCCACAGCACCAGGAAGAACGCCATCATCGCCGTCGCGAAGTCGGCGAAAGCGATTTTCCAGGCGCCGCCGTGATGCCCCGCGGCGAAGCGCTTGACGCGCTTGATGATGATCGGCTGGTTGTTTTCCATGGCTTAGCGACCGCGAACCGCTTGTTCCAGCTCGGAGAAACTTGGGCGATGTTTCGGGTACAAGACCTTGCGCCCGAACTCCACTGCCAGCGACGGCGGCATGCCCGACGCCGAGGCGACCAGGGACGCCTTGATCGCTTCGTAGAGGTTGATTTCTTCCTTGGCGTCATGCGCCAGGGAGGTGGCGAGCGGGCCGAAGAAACCGTAGGCCGCCAGGATACCGAAGAAGGTGCCCACCAGCGCCGCACCGACGTGCATGCCGATGGCCGCCTGATCGCCCTCGCCCAGGGAGGCCATGGTCACCACGATACCCAGTACCGCCGCGACAATACCGAAACCCGGCATGCCGTCGGCAATCCCGGTCACGGCGTGGGAAGGATGCTCCAGCTCTTCCTTGAGGCTGAACAGCTCCATGTCGAACAGGCCTTCGAGCTCATGGGGCGCCATGTTGCCGGAGGACATGATGCGCAGGTAATCGCAGATATACGCGGTCATGCGCTCGTCCTTGAGCACGGCCGGGTACTTGGCGAAGATCGGGCTGGCGGCGGCGTCTTCGATATCCCCTTCGATGGCCATCATGCCTTCGCGGCGGCTCTTGTTGAGGATCTCGTAGACCAGCCCCAGCACTTCCAGATAGAACGTGTGGGAGAAGCGCGAGCTGAACATGCCCAGCGACTTCTTGATCACGTGCATGGTCATGTAGCCCGGGTTGGCCTGCAAGAAGGCACCAAAGGCGGCGCCGCCGATGATCAACACTTCGAAAGGCTGAATCAGCGCGGCAATTTTACCGTGGGACAGGACGTACCCGCCGAGCACACTTGCGATGACGACAATGATGCCGATAATTTTAGCCATAGGGGATCTGTACTTGCGCCGTCGGGTTCATGGACATAGTGGGTGCAGCTGAAAAACTCTTGTTCTACTTATCGGCGAAACTGCGCCAGACTATAGCCCGTTAAGGCGAAAAGCCAATTCAGCCCGTTACGGGTGTGTTGAACACATATGATGATCGCGCCCCAATCATGGCTAATGAAACGACAGTCCCAACTGCAAGACCCACCACCCTCGCCGCCTGGATCCAGCGCCTGGACGACGTGCTGCTGCCCGTTCCCCAGGCCAGCCACGAGCGCGTGTGCAAAGCCATCCGCGACAGCCGCAGCTCATTGAGGGACATCGCCGAGCTGATGCAAGACAGCCCGGCCCTGGTGCTCAGCGTGATGCGCGAGGCCAACAGCCACACCCACGGCAGCCTGGCGGAACCGGCGGAAAACCTCGAAGTGGCGCTCAATCGCCTCGGCCTTAAACGCGCCGAAGAACTGCTGGTGCGCCTGCCTTCGGTGCCGGCCCGCGAGATTCCCGTCGCGCTGCGCCAACTGCTGCTGGTCAGCCAGCACGCGTCCCAGCAAGCCAACGGCCTGTTCGGCAGCCGCCTGGCGCGCCTGTGGCAGGACATCCATTGGGGTAGCCTGCTGTTTCTGTCACCGTTGTGGCCGATGGCCGTGGCCTACCCCAAGCTGCTTGAGGAATGGGAGCTGCGGGTGATCCACAAGGGCGAGTCGGCGCGCAAGGTCGAGCAGCAAGTGTTCGGCGTGCGCCTGCTGGACCTGTGCCTTGGCCTGACTGCGGCCTGGCACCTGCCGATCTGGGTATCCCAGGGCTATAACCTGCTGCTGGGCGAGCGGCGTCTGCTGGTCAAGGCATTGCGTATCGCCCGCGAAGACGACCCGCTGCGCCACCAGCAGTTACTCGACGCCGAACCCAACCTGCGTCGCTGGCTGAATCAGCCGGCCAACACGGTGCTGTTGGCCAACGGCCTGGCGCTGTCGGCGCAGGAGTCCTGGACCTGCCCGCACACCGAGCGCTGGCAATACCTCACTGCGCTGTACCTGCAAGAGTCACTGGGCGATGTGCAGCAGCAGGTTCACCAGCAAGCGGTCACCAGCGCCCGCAGCACCCTGATGCCTGATCTCTGGCACCCGGCGCTGTCGCTGATCTGGCCGTGGCACGTGCAAAAAGTCCATCGTGGCTTGCTGCCCGCGCCACCGCCCACGGCTGAAGCACTGGCGCTGTGGCGCAACCGTTGCACGGAGCTGCTGGTCGAGCCGAGCCGCTTTGCCAATGCGATGCACCTGACCACGTGCGCCAAGGAAGCCCTGGTCGCCAGCGGCATGCAGCGCGTATTGCTGTTCATGGCCGATCGCGCCTTGAGCACCTTGCGTGTGCATCAAGCCGATGGCTTGCCGAAGGACGCTGCCAACCTGAGCCTGGATGTGGTCAACAGTACATTGCTGCAACGCCTGCTGGAAAAGTCCGCCCAGGTGCGTCTCGGTCCTGACAACCATGCGCAGTTCGCCGCCCTGCTGCCACCGATCCTGCGTCGCCTGTTTACCGGCGAGCACCTGCTGTTGCGCTCGCTGAGCTGTAATGGCCGCGTGGTCATGCTGATGGTGGCGGACCAGGGTGGCGGGCCATTCTCGGAAACCACCGTGCAAGCCTTCGGCAAAACCGCGCAATGCGTCGAAAAAGCCCTGCACAGCTTTACCAACCGCAGCGCCTGATGCTTGCGCTACAATCGCCCTCCTTTATCGCCAACATTTGTGCCCAGGAGACCTCACATGCCTGACTTCTCTGGCTTGCCGCTGGTGATCGAATGCAGCGACCTGCAAGGTCGCCTTGATGCCGAACACCTGATTCTGGTGGACCTCACCAGTGCCGCCCGCTACGCCGAAGGGCATATCCCCGGCGCGCATTTCGTTGACCCCAGGCGCACCCAGTTGGGCCAACCGCCCGCGCCGGGCCTGCTGCCAAACAAGGCCGACCTGGAAAAGCTGTTCGGCGAGCTGGGCCACACACCCGATGCCACTTATGTGGTGTATGACGACGAAGGCGGCGGCTGGGCCGGGCGTTTTATCTGGATGCTCGACGTGATCGGCCATCAGAAATACCACTACCTCGACGGCGGCCTGCTGGCGTGGCTGGACGAGAAGCACCCGCTATCCACCGAGGTACCGCCCTCCGTCGGCGGTCCGGTCAGCCTCACCTTGCATGACGGCCCCACCGCCACCCGCGAATACCTGCAAAGCCGGCTCGGCGCGGCCGACCTGGCTATCTGGGACGCACGCGGCCCGCTGGAATACTCCGGTGAAAAAGTCCTCGCGGCCAAAGCCGGGCACATCCCCGGCGCCGTGAACTTCGAGTGGACCGCCGGCATGGATACGGCGCGCAGCCTGCGCATCCGCCGCGACATGCCGCAAATCCTCGAAGACCTCGGGCTGACCCGCGATAAAGAAATCATCACCCACTGCCAGACCCACCACCGCTCTGGCTTCACCTACCTGGTGGCCAAGGCGCTCGGTTATCCACGAGTCAAAGGTTATGCCGGTTCCTGGGGCGAATGGGGCAACCACCCCGACACCCCCGTTGAGATTTAAGGTTTAAGGACAGTTATGAAAAAGCAGTTGTTTATCCTCAGCCAGTATTTGCTGCCGCACCACTTGCTCTCGCGCCTGGCCGGCTGCATTGCCGAGTGCCGCGTGCGCTGGTTCAAGAATGCCTTCACCCGCTGGTTCGCCAAGCGTTACCAGGTGGACATGTCCCAGGCGCTGGTTGAAGACCTGACCGCCTACGAGCACTTCAATGCCTTCTTCACCCGCGCACTGAAAGACGGCGCGCGCCCACTGGATCAAACGCCGGGCGCCGTACTGAGCCCGGCCGACGGTGCCGTCAGCCAGCTCGGCCCGATCGAACATGGCCGTGTGTTCCAGGCCAAGGGCCACAGCTTCAGCGTGCTGGAATTGCTGGGCGGCGACGCCGCGCTGGCTGCGCCGTTCATGGGCGGCGACTTCGCCACCATCTACCTGTCGCCGAAGGACTACCACCGCGTGCATATGCCGCTGGCCGGTACCTTGCGCGAGATGGTCTATGTGCCGGGGCGGATTTTCTCGGTGAACCAGACCACCGCCGAAAACGTACCGGAACTGTTTGCGCGTAACGAGCGGGTGGTCTGCCTGTTCGACACCGAACGCGGCCCGATGGCGGTGGTATTGGTGGGCGCGATGATCGTGGCCTCGATTGAGACCGTATGGGCCGGGCTGGTAACGCCGCCCAAGCGCGAACTGAAAACCTTCCGCTACGACGAAGCTGCCCGTGCGCCGATTCACCTGGAAAAAGGTGCGGAGCTGGGGCGCTTCAAGCTGGGTTCGACCGCTATCGTGCTGTTCGGGCCGGATCAGGTGAAATGGACCGAAGCATTGTTGGCGGGCTCGCCCGTGCAGATGGGCCAGGGTATCGCAACACCCAAGGCCTGACGCAAAACCAAGTGTGGGAGGGGGCTTGCCCCCGATGGCGGTAGACCTGTCAATACATCTCTGACTAGACTACCGCAATCGGGGGCAAGCCCCCTCCCACATTTCTGACCGTATTCTTTCGTCAGTCAGAGCTGCCCATCACGGTCGCGCAAGCCCAGCAGATACAGCACCCCATCCAACCCCAAGGTCGAAATCGCCTGCTTGGCCGACTGCTTGACCAACGGCTTGGCGCGGAACGCCACGCCCAGCCCCGCAATCGCCAGCATTGGCAAGTCGTTCGCGCCGTCGCCGACCGCAATGGTCTGTTCCAGGCGCAAGCCTTCCTTGTGCGCCAGCTCCCTGAGCAGGTCCGCCTTGCGTTGTGCGTCGACAATCGGCTCCACCGCCACGCCGGTCACTTTGCCATCCACCACTTCCAGCTCGTTGGCAAACACGTAGTCAATGCCCAGCTTGGCCTGCAGTTGCTTGGCAAAATAGGTGAAGCCGCCGGACAGGATGGCCGTTTTGTAACCCAGGCGCTTGAGTTCGGCGAACAGGGTTTCGGCGCCTTCGGTCAGGCGCAGGGAAGCGCCAATGGAGTCGAGCACGCTCACGTCCAGGCCCTTGAGCAGCGCCAGGCGCTCCTTGAAGCTGGCGCGAAAATCCAGCTCGCCGGCCATCGCCCGCTCGGTAATCTCGCTGACCTGTTCGCCCACACCCGCCGCCTTGGCCAGCTCGTCGATGACTTCGGCTTCGATCAGGGTCGAGTCCATGTCGAACACCGCCAGACGACGATTGCGCCGGAACAGCGAATCCTCCTGGAAGGCGATGTCGACATTCAGCTCCTGGGCCACGCTCAGGAATTCGGCGCGCAGCGCTTGCGCATCGGCCGGCTCTCCACGCACCGAAAACTCGATGCAGCCCTTGCCTTTGTCCGCCGGCGTGTCCAGCGGCATACGCCCCGACAGGCGGTCGATATGGTCGATATTCAAACCGTAGTGCGCCGTGATCGAGCTGACCCGCTGCAATTGTTCGGCCGTTACCTTGCGGGTGAGCAACGTCACGATATGGCGTTTTTTGCCCTGGCCTTCGACCCAATGCTGGTAATCGGCTTCGGACACCGGGGTGAAACGCACCTGCTGATCGAGTTTGTAGGCCGTGAACAGGATGTCCTTGAGGACCGACGATGCCTGCTCGGTGCTGGGAATCTCCACCAGGATGCCGAACGACAGGGTGTCGTGGATCACCGCCTGGCCGATGTCGAGAATGTTCACACCACCCTGGGCCAGAACACCGGTAATGGCAGCGGTGAGACCCGGTCGGTCAAGACCTGTGATGTTGATCAGGACAATTTCGCGCAAAGCGCACCCCCAGGCTGGAAAAAAACCGCATTCTACCCACTTTCAGTGACCATCGGGCACAGCCAGCGCTTTGCCGGTCATGGGCCTGTCGCTATACTGCGCGTCAACTTCACGGACCAAGAGCCGAGCGCAAGTGAACCGGCCCACGCCAGTAAAAACCGATAACTTCTTCCTGCTGATCTTCCGGGCACTGCGCCACCGCCGTGTACCGATCGCATTACGCATCGCCAGCCATAACGTGATCCTGGTCGCTCTGGCCCTGGTGATCTACGCCTGCGTGATGGGTTTGCAGTTCAAGCAGGCCATGCATGAGCAAGCCGACGCCCTGGGCGAGAGCCTGACCACCCAGACCGCCACCTCGGCGACTGAGTTGCTGGTGTCCAACGACATTCTCAGCCTCAACGTGCTGCTCAACAACCTGACCAAGAACCCGCTGGTGGCCCACGCTGCTATCTATAGCGTGGACAACCGGATCATGGCCGAAGCCGGGCAGCGCCCGAAAAACGGCCTGCTGGGCGAAGCCGAGGGCCTGTACCAGAGCAATATCACGTTTCAGGATGTGAAAGCCGGCCAATTGCGCATCAGCCTGGACATGCAACAGTTCCAGCAACCGATGACCATCAGCCTGCAAAGCATGGGCATCCTGAGCGCAATCCTGTTGGCCCTGGCCCTGGCCTTGAGCCTGCGCCTGGGGCGGCATATCTCCACGCCGTTGATGCAACTGCGCATCTGGCTGCGCGATATCAACGAACATACCCCGGCCACCGACCGCCAGGACGAAATCGGCGACCTCGCGCGCCAGCTGCATGCCAGCTTCGCGCCGGAGCCGACGGTACCTGAGGTTGAACCCGAGCCGGAGTACGACGAGGCCGACTACAACGACGACGAGCCTGAGTTTGAAGTGCGCGACCTGCGTGACCCAGGCTTCGACGAAAGCGCTCCGGTGGCGGGTTTGAAGCCTGCGCCACGGCATGTGATCAAGGCCGAAGAAGACGAACTGGATGACGAAGACCCGTTCGCCGACCTGCGCGATACCGCAGACACCGCGCCTGCCGTAGCGCCGAAAGCGCTCGCGCCCAAGAGCACCGAGCCCCAGTACAGCGCCGTACTCGCCGTGCAACTGGGTGCCCAGGACCAACTGCGCCGCCTGCCCCGCGCCCGCTTGACGGAATTGCTGGAACGCTACCGCGACTGTCTCGACCAGGCCGCCTCGCTCTACCAGAGCGAACTGCACACCCTGAACGACGGCAGCACGTTGATGCTGTTCCACAGCGAAGACAGCGGCGAAGATTACCTGACCAACGCCATCTGCTGCGGCGAGTTGCTGCGCGCCCTGGGCCATGCCTTGCAGATCGAAGTGGCGGACAGCGGCATTACGTTGCAATTGCAGTTGGGCCTGACGGTGGGCGATGACCTGTTCGGCATCAGCCAGATCGACCTCTTGCTGACCGAGATTGCCCAGGATGCCCTGGCCTTGTCCCAGCACAGCCGCAACCTGCTGCTGGTGGAGCGCAAGATCAGTGAAGACACGCTGATTCGCCAGCGCGCACGCATCCGCCCGATTGCCAGCCCTGAGGGCGCCAGCTGTGTGGAGCGTTTGATGGAGCCGTATCCGTCGATGCTGGAGCGCCAGCTGGCGCGGATGCATGAGACCCGTAACAAGAATTGAAGAACACCGCTAAACCCAATGTGGGAGGGGGCTTGCCCCCGATGGCGGCCTCTGGGCCGACCAGGATGCTGGATCAGACTGAGTACATATCCGTTTCTGCGGTAACGACCACTTAGGGTTCCGCCCTGACGGCGGCTCACTTTTGAAAAGCGCAAAAGTAAGCAAAACGCTCTTGCCCCACCACTCGGCACCTCGCTTAGGC
>NZ_CVTK01000054.1:205344-411101 GCF_900004785.1 Pseudomonas sp. 28 E 9
CAAGCCTGCGTTCGGCCAGCGTGGTTTAACGGGGCGCCTGAGATCAAAAGCAGATCAAGATCAAGAGCGGCTCGCTTCGCATCGTGGTTACGGTGGGGGATACAGAGTTGTGTAGATACGTATGCCCCGATAGCGCTAGTCCAGTCAGAGATGCATTAACTGACCCACCGCCATCGGGGGCAAGCCCCCTCCCACAGTTAATTGGGGGGCAGCTTAAATTGCAGCCCAAACAAAAGGCCCGCTTACTCAGCGGGCCTTTTATTTGCCTGGCATTCAGATCAAAACCTGAACACTTCCAGATCCGTACGAATCGGTGTTGCCATCGGCATCTTCGGTTTTTCCGGCGTCGCGGGCTTGGCCTGTGCCGGTGCCTGCTTGCGCGGTGCCTCGGCAATCGGCGGCTGGTTGGCCAGCGGCTTGAGCGCCACCGACAACTGCTGCGCAAGGTGCTGCAACAATACGCCCTGGGCCTGGACCTGGGACGCGGTGGTACCGGCATGTTCTTCCTGCAGGTGCACGATACGGTTGTCCCGTACTTGCCCGCGACGGTCGATCAAGCGCCACTGTGCATCGAGGATCGCCGGTTGCGACTTGCCGGAGTCAAGCCGCGTGATAGTCAGCAACACCTGCACATCCGGGGAAAACCCGGATGGGCCAGGCGCCAGGACCACGCGCTGGCTGTCCAACTGACCGGCCACCTGACGCAACATCAATTGATTGATATCGGAAGAAAGGCTACCCGCCCAACGACCATCCGTGGAACCTTGCAGGCTTCCGTCGTTCTGACGTTGGAGCAGGGTCTCGCGTTGCAGGTAATCAGCAACGATGACCGGACCCAGCAGGACCGCCATGCCGGCGGTTTGTGCTGGCTGAGCCGGACTTCCGCTGTCCAGCTGGTACAGCGACACCGGCTGGTGGGTGCTGCAACCCGCCAGCCCTAACAGGCCAGCGAGCATCAAAAATAGAGGAAGGCGTGGAGCAGTCATCATCCCATCCAGGTGGCTGCCACAAGGCGAACCACAATGTAATACTAAAAATAACCTAAACACGCTCGGCCACGCCGGCGCTGGAAAGGCCATATCATCCGTGAATATGCGCCATGACTCCAGCGCCAAAGCGTCGATCTACGCGTTAAATCGTAGATCGAGGCCTCTAGTACGCCTTAAGCAGGCGTTTCTACCAACAAAGCATCCACTCGCTGGAAGCCTCGAGGCAGTTTGTTGCCGCGTCGACCGCGCTCGCCCTTGTAGTGCTCAAGGTCGTCAGGGCGCAGCGACAGCGTGCGCTTGCCGGCCTGAAGCACCAGCGTAGCGCCTTCGGGGATCACGGCGATGTCGGTCACGTACTCTTCGCGACTGGCCACACGCTCTCCCGGGATACCAATGATCTTGTTGCCCTTGCCCTTGCCCAGCTGCGGCAGGTCGCTGATCTTGAAGACCAGCAGACGCCCTTCGGTGGTCACCGAGGCCAGCCAGTTGTGCTCACGATCCTCCACCGGTCGCGGCAGGATCACCTTGGCATTGTTCGGCAGGCTCAGCAGCGCCTTGCCCGCCTTGTTCTTGGCCTGCAGGTCTTCACCCTTGACCACGAATCCGTAACCGGCGTCGGAGGCGATGACATACAACGAATCATCGTCCGGCAGCAGCACGCACTCGAAATTCGCCCCCGGTGGCGGTGTAAGGCGCCCGGTCAGCGGCTCGCCCTGCCCCCGTGCGGAAGGCAGCGTGTGGGCCGGCACCGAATAACTGCGCCCGGTCGAGTCGATAAACACCGCAAACTGGTTGGAACGCCCGGCGGCAGCGGTCTTGAAGCCATCACCGGCCTTGTACGAAAGCCCGGTGGCGTCAATATCATGCCCTTTGGCGGAGCGAACCCAACCCTTTTCCGACAGAACGACGGTAATTTTCTCATTAGGCAGCAGCTCGGTTTCTGTCAGAGCTTTCGCTTCCGCACGCTCGACAATCGGCGACCGGCGGTCATCGCCGTAGGTTTCGGCGTCCTTGATCAGCTCGCTGCGCACCAGCTTCTTGAGCTTGGCTTCACTGCCCAGCAGCGCTTGCAGCTTGGCTTGTTCCTTGAGCAATGCGTCCTGCTCGTCGCGCAGCTTCATTTCTTCCAGTCGCGCCAACTGGCGCAAGCGGGTGTCGAGGATGTAGTCAGCCTGGATCTCGCTCAATTCGAAACGCGCGATCAGCTCGGCTTTCGGGTGCTCGGCGGTACGGATGATATGGATCACTTCATCCAGGTTGAGGTAGGCGATCAACAAGCCGTCCAACAGGTGCAGGCGGCGCTCGACCTTATCCAGGCGAAATTGCAGGCGCCGGCGCACGGTCTGTACGCGAAACTCCAGCCATTCCACCAGCAGGTTGCGCAGGTTCTTGAGCTGCGGCTTGCCGTCCAGGCCGATGATGTTGACGTTGACCCGATAGCTGGACTCCAGGTCGGTGCTGGCAAACAGATGCTGCATCAGCACTGCATGATCCACCCGGCTGTTGGTCGGGATGATCACGATGCGGCAAGGGTTCTCGTGGTCGGACTCGTCGCGCAAGTCGGCAACCTGCGGCAGTTTCGACGGCTTGGCCTGCATCAGCGCGGCGATCTGCTCCAGCACCTTGGCGCCGGACACCTGATGCGGCAACGCGGTCACGATAATGTCGCCGTCTTCGACGTGATACACCGCGCGCATGCGCACCGATCCCTTGCCGGTTTCGTACATTTTCAGCAGGTCGGCGCGCGGGGTGATGATTTCCGCTTCGGTCGGGTAATCCGGGCCCTGGATATGCTCGCAGAGCTGCTCGACCGTGGCTTTTGGCTCATCCAGCAGGCGAACGCAGGCGGCGGCGACTTCGCGCAGGTTGTGCGGCGGCACATCGGTGGCCATGCCGACCGCGATGCCGGTGGTGCCATTGAGCAGGATATTCGGCAAACGTGCCGGCAACACCAGGGGTTCGTCGAGGGTGCCGTCAAAGTTGGGCCCCCAGTTCGCGGTGCCCTGGCCCAGCTCGCTGAGCAATACTTCCGAATAACGCGACAGACGCGCCTCGGTGTAACGCATGGCGGCGAAGGACTTGGGATCATCCGGCGCCCCCCAGTTACCCTGGCCGTCGACCAGGGTGTAGCGGTAGCTGAACGGCTGGGCCATCAGCACCATGGCTTCGTAGCAGGCCGAATCGCCGTGAGGGTGGAACTTGCCGAGCACGTCACCGACGGTACGCGCCGACTTCTTGTGCTTGGAATCGGCGTCCAGGCCCAACTCACTCATGGCGTAGATAATGCGCCGTTGTACCGGCTTCAAGCCGTCGCCGATATGCGGCAGGGCACGGTCCATGATCACGTACATGGAGTAGTTGAGGTAGGCATTTTCGGTGAAGTCAGCCAGCGATCGGCGTTCTACGCCATCTAAGCTGTCTGCGAGGATGTCACTCATGCGGGCCTCATCATTGGGTAAGGCGCAGCGGAACTGCCGCTGCGCTGATTCAATTCAAAAAAGTCGCGGCTCATGGCTGGGCACTCCAGCCGCCGGCCGGGGCGGCAAACCGATAGACCACCGGGCGCTTTTCACCGTCGGCACGCGCGCCAAAATTATTGTCGATACCGATCCAGGCGCCATCGGCGTCCACCACCAGGGCTTCGGCCAGGCCATAGGGTTGGGGGTAACGCCGTTCGGGCGTCAGGGTTTCGTCGGCAAACGACCAGCACAGCTCAACCCTGGCCGTCACCGTATCGCGTCGGCAAATCTGGAATGCATTGCGCTCCAGGGTGAACAGCTTGTCGTTGAACAGCGCCAGGTCGGCAAAATCCTTGGACACGGCCTTGGCGTTGGTGAACTGCGCCGGCTGCACTTCCAGCCCGGCCTCGCTCAACAATACGCAAGCCCCCTCGCAATCCCACACGCTCTGCCCGCGCTTGATCGAGATCAGTCCACGGCGCTCACGCTCGGCGGCCAGCCAGATCTGATTGCCTTGCGGGCTCACCGTCAGGCCTTCGAACAACGCATTGAAGTGCAGCAACATGCCGCTGGCCCGCGCCTCGCGCACCATGCCCGGGGCGATCTTCAACCATTCGGGGGCGCCGGCTGCCGGTACCTGCAACACCGCCGCATGGGCTTCGCTGACGATGTAGCGGTTGCCTGCCGCATCACAGCTGATGCCTTCGAAATCCAGGTCTCCACCGCGAATGAACGAAGCCGCCTTGGTGCGCGAGCGCAACCCCCACGGCAGGCCGGATTCGGGCACGGGGGGTACGTCGATCGTCAATGCCTCGGCGTTCCAGGTCGGCTCGCGGGTGTCCAGACGATAAATCCGGTCATCATCGCGGTCCGATACCGTCCACAGTTCCTTGCCGCACAGCGCCAGGCCCGACAGGTTGCCGCCGCGCATGCCGTCTACCGGATGTTCCGACACCAGCTTGAGCTCAGCCACGGGCGCGGCCACCCCATCGGTGGCTGCCAACCCGCACACCATCAGGATCGCCAGGGCGACGCCTGTGCGCATCAGCCCATTACCTCGGCCAGGTTGCCTTTGGATTCGAGCCAGGCCTTGCGATCCGGCGCACGCTTTTTCGCCAGCAGCATGTCCATCATTTCCGAAGTGCCGGCGAAGTCTTCCAGGGTTAACTGCACCAGACGCCGGGTGTTCGGGTCCATGGTGGTTTCGCGCAGTTGCGGCGGGTTCATTTCACCCAGGCCCTTGAATCGCGTGACCTGTGGCTTGCCGCGCTTCTTCTCGGCCACCAGGCGATCGAGAATGCCATCGCGCTCGGCTTCGTCCAGGGCGTAGAAAATCTCCTTGCCCAGGTCGATGCGGTACAGCGGCGGCATGGCGACATAGACGTGACCGGCATCCACCAACGGGCGGAAGTGCTGCACGAACAACGCGCACAGCAAGGTGGCAATGTGCAGGCCGTCGGAGTCGGCATCGGCGAGGATGCAGATCTTGCCGTAGCGCAGCTGGCTCATGTCCGCTGCGCCAGGGTCGACCCCAATGGCCACGGCGATGTTGTGCACTTCCTGGCTGGCCAGCACTTCGCTGCCATCGACTTCCCAGGTGTTGAGGATCTTGCCGCGCAACGGCAGGATCGCCTGGAATTCCTTGTCCCGCGCTTGCTTGGCGGAACCGCCGGCGGAATCACCTTCCACCAGGAACAGCTCGGAGCGCATCGGGTCCTGCCCGGCGCAATCGGCCAGCTTGCCGGGCAATGCCGGCCCCTGGGTGATGCGCTTGCGCTCGACTTTCTTGCTGGCCTTGAGGCGACGACCGGCGTTGTTGATCGCCAGCTCCGCCAGGGCCAGGCCCAGTTCCGGGTGCTCGTTGAGCCACAGGCTGAAGGCATCCTTGACCACACCGGAGACAAACGCCGCCGCCTCGCGGGAGGACAGGCGCTCCTTGGTCTGGCCGGAGAACTGCGGCTCCTGCATTTTCATCGACAGCACGAACGCAATGCGCTCCCACACGTCTTCCGGCGCCAGCTTCACGCCGCGCGGCAGCAGGCTGCGGTATTCGCAGAATTCGCGCATGGCGTCCAGCAAGCCCTGGCGCAAGCCGTTGACGTGGGTGCCGCCCTGGGCGGTGGGAATCAGGTTGACGTAGCTTTCCTGCACGCTGTCGCCGCCTTCGGGCAACCACAACAGCGCCCAGTCGACGGCTTCCTTGTTACCGGCCAGGCTGCCGCAGAACGGCGCGTTGGGCAGGCGTTCGAAGTCGCTGACCGAATCTTCCAGGTAGGAGCGCAGGCCGTCTTCGTAGTGCCACTCGACCTTTTCGCCGGTGCCTTTGTCTTCAAAGCTCACCAACAGGCCCGGGCACAGCACGGCCTTGGCCTTGAGCACATGCTTGAGACGGCTGATGGAGAATTTCGGCGAATCGAAGTATTTCGGGTCCGGCGCGAAGTACACGCTGGTCCCGGTGTTGCGCTTGCCGACGGTGCCGACCACTTCCAGCTCGGTGGCTTTGTAGCCATCGGCGAAGGTCATCTGGTATTCGTTGCCGTCACGCTTGACCTTGACCCTGACCTGCGTGGACAAGGCGTTGACCACGGAAATCCCCACACCGTGCAAGCCGCCGGAGAACTGGTAGTTCTTGTTGGAGAACTTGCCACCGGCATGCAGTTTGGTGAGGATCAGTTCGACGCCCGATACACCCTCTTCCGGGTGAATGTCCACCGGCATGCCGCGACCGTCGTCGGACACTTCCAGGGAGTGGTCGGCGTGGAGAATGACCTGCACCGACTTGGCGTGCCCGGCCAAGGCTTCGTCGACACTGTTGTCGATGACTTCCTGGGCAAGGTGGTTCGGCCGACTGGTGTCGGTGTACATGCCGGGGCGTTTGCGCACCGGGTCGAGGCCCGAGAGGACTTCGATGGCGTCGGCGTTATAAGAGCTAGCGCTGGGAGTGGCCATGGGGTCTCGTCGTGAGTCGTTCGATTAAAAAGTGACCTGCGATTTTTACAGTGACGAAAAATCGAAGGATTGATACTGATCAGCGCCAATGCCGGCAAAGCTCAACAATGCCGGCAATTGCTGGGCGAACCCTTGGTAACCGTGGTCGCCACCGGCCTGGATGCGCAAGGCACAGGCGCGGTAATACTGCTGGGCCAGGCGATAATCCAGGGTTTCGTCCCCGGTCTGCAACCACACCTGATAACGCGCGGCGCCCTGAGGAGCCGGTACTTCCAGCTCGGCCAACGCCGTGACGTGGTCGAGGGTCAACTCCCAGCTTTCGTCGGTGTAGAGGTTCTTCTGGGTTCCCAGGTAGCCGTCAAACATCCGATGGGGGCTGACCGCCGGGTTGACCAGCAGCGCCTTGAGGCCATGGCGTTCGGCAAGATGGGTTGCATAGTAGCCGCCCAATGAACTGCCGACCAGCAGCGGCCTGCCCAGTTCTGCGATGGCCTCCTCCAATTGAGGAATCGCCTGACGCGGATGGTGATGCAGCGCCGGAACACGCAGCTGCCCGGACAGGCCAAGCTTGCCCATTACGGTGATCAACTGGCTGGCCTTGTTGGAGGCCGGCGCACTGTTGAAACCGTGAATATAGAGGATCGAAGCGGACATGCCGGGCTCTCCGTGACTCAGCCAAAGAGGCGCAGTTTACAGGGATAAGGGGCCTGTGTGAGAACCCATGTGGGAGGGGGCTTGCCCCCGATGGCTGAGTGTCAGTCAGCACATGTGGCAGCTGACACACCGCAATCGGGGGCAAGCCCCCTCCCACCTTTTGATCAGCGTTTACAGCTATTAATAGCCGTTGCTGCCGTAGTCGACGGTGAAAGCGAAATCCCTGACCCGCTCCACCCCGGTCTCCAACCGCCCGTCGGCATGCAAACGCAGCCAGCGATAGCCTGGAGCCTGGTCGCTGACCTGGAAGTCCTCACTCCCGGGCGCGAACTGGATGCAGGTGGACGGCGACGCCAGCAGGCGCACGCCGTTGCGCTCGCCGTCGATTTCCTGGTGCACATGGCCCCACAAAACCGCTTTCACTTGGGGGAAGCGGTCAAGCACGGCAAACAGCGCATCCGGATTGCGCAGGCCGATAGGCTCCATCCAGGCGCAGCCGATCGACACCGGATGATGATGCAGGCACACCAGGTGATGCCGGTTCGGCGCTTCGCTCAAGGCCTGGACGAGCAGTTGCAGTTGCTGGTCCTGCAGGTAGCCGGGCACGGAACCGGGCACGGCGGAGTCCAGCAGGGTCACGCGCCAGTTGCCGACGTCAACCACCGGCTCCAGCAGGTCGCTGTGCACGGCAGCGTGGGCCATGATCTGCGGCTCATCGTGGTTGCCGGGCAGCCAGCGCGCGGGAGCGCCCATCGGCGCGGTCATGTCGCGAAATTGCTGGTATGACGCCAATGTGCCGTCCTGGGACAGATCCCCCGTGGCCAGCACCAGATCGATGTGCGACTGCTGTTCGCGCACCAGGTCGATCACCCGCCGCAGGCTGTCGCGGGTATTCATGCCCAGCAGCTTGACGTCTGCATCGGCAAACAAATGGCTGTCGGACAGTTGCACCAACAGCACAGCGTCAGGGTTCATGGCGGATACGCTCGGCAAGGCGCTCTCCCTAGCGGTCACAGGAATAGACAGGTGGGGCAATTATGCTGGGGCAGGACACAAAGAGGAAACCCAGGGAAACAAACGCAGTTCACATCTACCGCACGACTTCGAACTCATGGCCCAGGGCCAGGCAGTGGCTCAGCCATTCGCCGAGGAACACATTGAGCTGGGCTTTCTCATCGGGCTGGTGCATGAACACATTCGGGTAAGGATAGATGCTGCGAAAGCGTCGCGCATGTTCGGCACTGATCACTTCGGCCATGCGTGCATCGTGGTACACCTGCACTTCCAGCTGCGGCACCGGCAGCCAGGGCAGGCTGTGTTCCTGGCGCACGCGCAGGGTGGTGGTGTACGGGCAATTGACGATGACTTCCAGGGTCAGCACGCCCAGCATCTGGTCGCCGTGGGTTACGGCAATGCGCCGCGCCTGGGGCGTGTGGCGCATGTCGGGGAGCAGGCGCATCAGCCGCGCGTAGTTGGCCTCGCACGCGGCTTGCAGCCCGATCAGGTCAACCCGGTAACGTTCCCGTGCCTTTACTGCCATAGCCCCCTCACTTCCGCGCGATTAAGCGCAAGCCATTGCAGGGCGATGATGCTGGCTGCATTGGAAATCCTGCCGTCGCGCACAGCCTGGAAGGCATCTTCGAATGCCCAGGTGGTCACGCGGATATCTTCGGCCTCTTCTTCCAATCCATGGATACCACCGGCCTGTGAGCTGTCGCAACGGCCCAGGTACAGGTGGACGAACTCGGTACTGCCGCCAGGCGACGGGAAATACTTGGTGATCGGCCACAGCGCGGAGAACGTCAGCCCAGCTTCCTCCTCGGCTTCGCGGTGTGCAACCTCCTCGGGTTGCTCGTCCTTGTCGATCAGACCGGCGACCATTTCCACCAGCCACGGGTTGTCGGCACGCCCCATGGCGCCGACGCGGAACTGCTCGATCAGTACCACTTCATCGCGCTGCGGATCGTAGGGCAGTACGCACACCGCATCATGGCGTACAAACACTTCACGATTGATCACGCGGCTCATGCCGCCGTCGAACTTCTCGTGGCGCAGTTGCACTCGATCGAGCTGATAGAAGCCCTTGTAGGCAGAGTCGCGCTGAACAATCTCGATATTCTTCGGCGTCGACTTCGTAAAGTCCGTCATATTCTTCCTCGTCATAAGCCGTGCAGTGGGCGCCATCCTAACGCGCCCAAGTGGCTCGGCGCAGCCCCTTTCCGGTTGCCGGGATAGACGGCGGGCGTCAAACTCACACTAATCAGTCTAGTGGCGAACTGGCGGCCCTGTTGGCAGTCCAAGCGCTACTCTTTTCGCTTTCCATCGATTTACGAAGGACACACATGTCGCTTTTAAAAATCGCCTCCATGGCTTGTATTGCCTTGACCCTGGGTGCCTGCCAGAGCCTGTTCCAGTCCGGCCAGCTCAAACCGCTGGACGTCACCACCGACAAGTCGGAGCAGATCAAGCCCGGCTGCGGCAGCCCTGATTGTCCGCTGGTGAACATCGACACCGTGCATTTCCCCGCCGACCCGCAACTGGACAAACTGGTCGAGCAGCGCCTGCTGCAGATGACCCGCACCACGCCCGGCGCCAGCATCCCTGCGACCCTGAATGCCTACCGGGACACATTCCTGCGCGAATCCCCCGACCGCCACAGCATGTACTTGCAGGCCAAGGTACGTGAGCAGCATGACGGACTGGTGATCGTTGAAGTGTCCAGCTACCTGGACACCGGCGTGGCCCACGGTGAACCTGGCCGCGGTTTCATCAACTATTCACGGGTGCTGCACAAGGAATTGGGCCTGGCCGACATGCTGTTGCCCGGCCAGGAGCAGGCCTTCTGGAATACCGCAAAAGTTGCCCACAACAGCTGGTTGATCAACACCAAGATGGACCGCGACCCGGAGTTCGTGAAGAACTGGCCGTTCCAGAAAACCCCGAACGTGGCCTTGACCAGCGGCGGCGTGGTGCTCAAGTACAACGTCACCACCATCGCCCCCTACGCCCAGGGGCTGATCGAAATCACCATCCCCTATGCGCGCCTGACCGGTGTGATCAAGCCTGAGCTGATGCCTGCGCGCCACTGACCGCCCGCCCCAGGATGAACTGCAGCAACCCTGCCAGCAGCAATGCCGGCAGGGTTGCGCCGATATCCGGATACAGGTGCGCCAGCAGGTGGTAGGTGCCGATGCCGCCCAGCCACGCCAGCAGCGCCGGCCAATGCAGCTGGGTCACCGCGCCCTGGCGCCGACGGCGCAGGATGAAGTGATCCACCAATACCACGCCGAACAGTGGCGCAAACACTGAGCCGATCAGCAACAGGAAGTTCTGGTATTGCGCCAGGGGCGCCAGGCAGGCAATCACGGTGCAAATCACACCGATGGCCAACGCCAGGTGCTCGACTTTCAAACGCAGCAGCACCCCGCTCGACACCGCCGCCGAATGAATGTCGGCAAAGGCGTTTTCCGACTCGTCCAGCAGGATCAGCAACAGCGGAATCCCCAGGCCGGCGCCGGCCAGGGCCAATAGCAGCGCATTGACTTCACCGCTGGGCGCAAAGGCCAGGGTGTAGGCCACCCCCAGGCTCATCAGCCAGAAATTACCGATAAAGAACCCCAGCGCGGTGCCGCCGAACACGCTTTTCGCGCGTTTGCCAAAGCGTGAGTAGTCGGCGATCAGCGGCAGCCACGACAGCGGCATGGCGATGGCAATGTCAAAGCCCACCGCAAACGGCATCGAGCCGTCACCGGCCTGGGCCCACAGCGCGACGAGATCGGCCTTGGCAAACAGGTTCCAGGTCAGCCACAGACAGGCCGCGAGCAGCAGCCAGATGCCCCATTTGCGCAGGATTTGCCGCACGAAGGTCAACGGGCCACTCACCGCCAGCATGGTGGCAAGGCCGCCAAACAACACGGTCCACAACAAGGGGCTCGCCAACAGGCTGCCCTCGCTGAACGCACGCGCACCCAACAAGCTGGCGGCATCGCGCATGACGATGATTTCGAACGAACCCCAGCCAATCAATTGCAGCAGGTTCAACAGCGCCGGCAGGCTCGCACCGCGGCTACCGAGGCTGAGCTTGAGCGCGGCCATGGCGGACAGCCCGGTGTCGCTGCCGATCACGCCGACGGCGGCCAGCAACAGCACGCCGACCAGGGTGCCGAGCAAGATGGCCAGCAATGAACCCGACAGCCCCAGGCCCGGCGCCAGCAAGGCGCCGGTTTGCAGGACCATCAGGCCGATGCCGAGGGAGAACCACAGGGAGAACAGGTCGCGGGCGCCGAAGACGCGCTTGTCCTGGGGGACTGCAATGTCCGGCGAATAGGTGCTCGGTTGAATGCTCAAGGGTGGAATCTCTGAGGGGCATTTGTTGTTTGAAATACGGCTATCGGGGGCAAGCCCCCTCCCACACATTCAAGTGTGGGAGGGGGCTTGCCCCCGATGAGGCCGGTACAGGCGCCTGCAATCCCGGATCAGACTTTCTTGTAGAGCTGACTGCCTTCCTGCCTGAACCGCTCCGCCTGCTCGGCCAAGCCCTTGGCCACGTCCACATCCACCGCTTCAATGCGCTGGTTGGCCGCGTACTCACGCACTTCGTGGGTGACTTTCATCGAGCAGAACTTCGGCCCGCACATCGAACAGAAATGCGCGACCTTGGCGGACTCTTTCGGCAGGGTCTCGTCGTGAAACGCCCGGGCGGTGTCCGGGTCCAGGCCCAGGTTGAACTGGTCTTCCCAGCGGAATTCGAAGCGCGCCTTGCTCAGCGCGTTGTCGCGAATCTGCGCGCCCGGATGGCCTTTGGCGAGGTCGGCGGCGTGGGCGGCGATCTTGTAAGTGATGATCCCGGTCTTCACGTCATCCTTGTTCGGCAACCCCAGGTGTTCCTTGGGCGTGACGTAGCAGAGCATGGCGCAACCGAACCAGCCGATCATCGCCGCGCCGATGCCGGAGGTGATGTGGTCATAGCCCGGCGCGATGTCGGTAGTCAGCGGGCCGAGGGTGTAGAACGGCGCCTCGTCGCAGCATTCGAGCTGCTTGTCCATGTTCTCCTTGATCAACTGCATCGGCACGTGGCCGGGGCCTTCGATCATGGTTTGCACGTCGTGCTTCCAGGCGATCTTGGTCAGCTCGCCAAGGGTTTCCAGCTCACCGAATTGCGCGGCGTCGTTGGCGTCGGCCACCGAGCCCGGACGCAAGCCGTCACCCAGCGAAAAGCTGACGTCATAGGCTTTCATGATTTCGCAGATTTCTTCGAAATGCGTGTAGGCGAAGTTTTCCTTGTGGTGCGCCAGGCACCATTTGGCCATGATCGCGCCGCCACGGCTGACGATGCCGGTGACGCGGTTGGCGGTCAGCGGCACATAGCGCAGCAATACACCGGCATGGATTGTGAAGTAGTCGACGCCCTGTTCGGCTTGCTCGATCAGGGTGTCGCGAAACAGTTCCCAGGTCAGGTCTTCCGCCACACCGTCGACTTTCTCCAGTGCCTGGTAGATGGGTACGGTGCCGATCGGCACCGGCGAGTTGCGGATGATCCACTCGCGGGTTTCGTGGATGTGCTTGCCGGTGGACAGGTCCATGATGTTATCGGAGCCCCAGCGAATGCCCCAGGTCATCTTCGCCACTTCTTCTTCGATGGACGAGCCCAGCGCACTGTTACCGATATTGCCGTTGATCTTCACCAGGAAGTTACGGCCGATAATCATCGGTTCCAGTTCAGTGTGATTGATGTTGGCCGGGATGATGGCGCGGCCACGGGCGATTTCTTCACGGACAAATTCGGGCGTGATGATCTTTGGAATGCTGGCGCCAAAGCTGTGTCCCGCATGCTGCTGCTTGAGCAGGCCGGCGGCGCGGGCTTCCTCAAGCTTCATGTTTTCGCGGATGGCTACATATTCCATTTCGGGCGTGATGATGCCTTTGCGCGCGTAGTGCATCTGGCTGACGTTGGCGCCGGCCTTGGCCCGTCGTGGGTTCTGCAGGTGGGCAAAGCGCAGGTAGGCCAGGTCCGGGTTATCCAGGCGTTCCTGGCCGTAGCGTGAGCTCAGGCAAGCCAGTCGCTCGGTATCGCCGCGCTCTTCGATCCAGGGCGAGCGCACGTCGGCCAGGCCTTTGCGCACGTCGATGATCACGTTGGGATCGGTATACGGACCCGATGTGTCGTAGACCACCACCGGTGCATTGATTTCACCGCCGAACTCGGTGGGCGTCACATCCAGGCTGATTTCGCGCATGGGCACGCGAATATCGGGACGCGAGCCCTGTACATAGATCTTCTGTGAGCGGGTAAACGGCTGCACGGAACCGGAGTCGACCTTGGCCGATTCACTCAAGTGCACGGTGTTTTTTGATTTTTGGCTTTTTAATTCGGTGCTCATCAGGGCTCTCCAACTTATCCGGGCGGTGGATTGTTGTCGGAGCGAACCTGTGACGGACGGACGCACTGAAACCAGTGCTGTGCTTGCGCACGAGGGCTGTTCGATTGTCGAACAACTTCCCGGACGAAGCACAAGAGGACTCGCCGGGTGACGAGAAATCTTGTTCCCTACGCAGGCGTTAACCTGATCAGGTTCAACGGGATCCGGTATTTACCGATCTCAGCCTTCCAACAAGGCACCCCGACAAGAACCCGGCCAGTCTAGACCATGGCGTGGGCAAATTGCCAATGACACTGTCGTCAGGATGATAAATGGCGTAATTACAGGATTGTTGTGCCGAGGCCCGGCCACTACACTCCTGAGCTGCCTCAAGGCTTGACGCTCCCTCTTTGCCACCGTAGCCTTGGGCAATAAATTATCATCGTAATATTTACTCAGGGATCGCCTCATGCTGCGCAAACTTTCACTGGCAATTGCCGTGTCTTGTGCGACCAATGGAATGGTCTGGGCAGCTGAAGCGCCCTTGTCCGCCAACACCGACCTGGTCAGCGTCTACCAGGAAGCGGCGAGCAACAACGCCGACCTGGCCGCTGCCCGCGCTCAATATGGCGCGCAGAAAGAAGTGGTGCCCCAGGCGCGCGCAGGCTTGCTGCCGAACCTGTCGGCCGGTGCCGACAGTAACAACGTGCGCACCCAGATCGACCAGCCCGCCGCCACTGCCAGCCGCGACGCGCACTCCTGGCGCGCCACCCTGAGCCAGCCGCTGTTTCGCGCCGATCGCTGGTTCCAGCTGCAAGCCGCCGAAGCCGTCAGCGAGCAAGCCTCGCTGCAACTGTCGGCCAGTGAACAGAACCTGATTTTGCAAAGTGCCGAGAGCTACTTTGCAGTCCTGCGCGCGCAAGACAACCTGGCCTCGACCAAGGCCGAAGAAAATGCCTTCAAACGCCAGCTCGACCAGTCCAATGAGCGCTTCGATGTGGGCCTGTCGGACAAGACCGATGTGCTGCAATCCCAGGCCAGCTACGACACCGCTCGCGCCAACCGCATCGTGGCCCAGCGCCAGGTGGACGACGCCTTCGAGGCGCTGATCACCCTGACCAACCGCCAGTACAACTCGATCCAGGGCATCGTCCATACGCTGCCGGTGCTGCCGCCGGCGCCGAACGACGCCAAGGCCTGGGTCGAAACCGCCGGGCGCCAGAACCTCAACCTGCTGGCCAGCAATTACGCAGTGACTGCCGCCGAGGAAACCCTCAGGCAGCGCAAGGCCGGCCACTTGCCGACGCTCGATGCGGTTGCGCAATACGAAAAAGGCGACAACGATGCCCTGGGGTTCAGCAACCCGAATCAGTTGCCCATCCCGTACGGTGGCGATGTGTCGCAACGCACCATCGGCTTGCGGTTGAACATCCCGATCTACCGCGGCGGCCTCACCAGCTCGCAAGTGCGTGAATCCTATTCGCGTCTCGATCAGTCCGAGCAGCAACGCGAAGGCCTGCGCCGCCAGGTGGTGGAAAACACCCGCAACCTGCACCGCGCCGTGAACACCGATGTGGAACAGGTGCAGGCACGCCGCCAGTCGATCATCTCCAACCAGAGCGCGGTGGAAGCCACGGAAATCGGCTATCAGGTGGGCACGCGCAATATCGTCGACGTGCTGGACGCACAGCGCCAGCTCTACTCGTCGGTGCGCAACTACAACAACAGCCGCTACGACTACATCCTCGACAACCTGCGCTTGAAGCAGGCTGCGGGCACCTTGAACCCGGGGGACTTACAGGACTTGACGCGCTATTTGAAAGCCGACTACAACCCGGATAAAGACTTCCTGCCACCGGACCTGGCCAAGGCCGCCGCCGAGCAGCTCAAGGCCCGCCCGGGTTCCTGAAAACACCATAAACCAATGTGGGAGGGGGCTTGCCCCCGATGGCAGTGGGTCAGCCAACCTGTTGGGTGACTGACACACCGCTATCGGGGGCAAGCCCCCTCCCACATTTGAATTGTGTTGAATCAGTGAGTCATCAGCCTGTCCAGTCCGTCCAGCAAACGCTTCAGCGCTCCCTGATTGGCCTGCATCACTTTCAATCCCGCCTCTGCCATCCTGCGCGCATCCCGCGGCAGTTCGAACAATTGGCGCACCGCTTCGGCCAAACCTTCTGCGTCATCCACCTCGCGCAACGCCCCGGCCTCGCGCATCATCGCGCTGATTTCCAGGAAGTTGAACAGGTGCGGCCCCATGATCACCGGCTTGCCCAGCGCCGCCGGTTCCAGCGGGTTGTGCCCGCCGGTCGGTACCAGGCTGCCGCCGACAAAGGCGCTGTCGGCCAACGCGTAGAGAAACAGCAACTCGCCCATGGTGTCGCCCAGCAGCACTGAGGTATCAGCATTGATCGCTTCGCCAGTGGAGCGCCGCACCGTGGCAAAGCCTTGCTGCACGCACCGATCGAAGGTCGGGCCGAAGCGCTCCTGATGACGCGGCACCAGAATCAGCAGCGCATTGGGATAGCTGGCCAGCAACTGACGATGGGCGTCGAGCACGACTTCGTCTTCGCCTTCGTGGGTGCTGGCGGCGATCCACACCGGGCGTTCGCCGGCGCCCCATTGTTCGCGCAAGGCGGCGGCGCGTTCCGGCAGTTGGGGGTCGATGGTCAGGTCAAACTTGATCGAGCCGGTGACTTCAACGGTTTCAGGTCGCGCGCCCAGACTGCGGAAACGCTCGGCCTCGGTTTCGGTCTGCACGGCGAACCAGCTCATTTCGGCCAGCATCGGCGCGGTCAGTCTGGCGAACCGCGCATAGCCCCGGGCCGAGCGCGCCGACAATCGCGCGTTGGCCAGGGCCACCGGAATACCGCGTTGGGCGCAGGCGTGAATATGGTTAGGCCACAATTCGGTTTCCATGATCACCGCGAGCCTTGGCTGTACTCGGTCAAGAAAACGCCTGGCGGCGCAGGGCAAGTCGTACGGCAGATAACAATGCTGGACGCGCGGTTCATCGGCAAACAGCGCCTGGATTCGCTCGGAACCGGTGGGCGTCATGCAGGTGACGGTCATCGGCAACTGCGGGTAACGCGCCAGGAGGGCCCGGATCATCGGCGCGGCGGCAATGCTTTCGCCCACCGACACCGCATGCACCCAGATCCCACCCGGCTGCATCACAGGCAAGCCATAGGAAAATCGCTCGCCCACGCGCCTGGCATAGGCCGGCGCCTTGCGCGCGCGCAGCCACAGACGTAAAGCCACCAACGGCAGCGCCAGGTAAAACAGACAGGTGTAGAGAGTTCTATTCATGGCGGCGGAGTTTATCGGCTTTTTCAGTCGATCGCCTGCAAGCACTCGGCAAAACGTTCAGCCACAAAGCGTGCCGCAGGCCCGAGGTGCTCATCGCGACGCCACACCAACTCCACCACCAGCGCCGGCGGGGTCCATTCGCTGCGCAGTTCAACCATCTGCTGTTGATAGGTGGGGTATTGCACGATGTGCCGTGGCAGCCAGGCCCAACCCAGGCCGCTCATCACCCATTCGGCCAATACATAGAAGCTGTCGGCCCGCCATACCTGCGGGCTGGCGGCTTCACTGCCGGGGTAGACGCTGGTCTGGGTCGACATCAGCAACTGGCGATACTGCGCCAACCGTTGGCAGTCCACGTACTGCTCCCTGGCCATGGGATGATTGACACCGCACACCGTGACCATCTCCACACTGCCCACCACCCGCCGCTCAAGGGCTTCGGGAATCTGGTCGTGATAGAACAACAGACCCAGGTCGGCCTGACGTTCCACCAGCTTGCGCGCCACATCGCCTTGCGCTGCGCTGGACAATTGCACTTCCAGCAATGGATAGCGC
This sequence comes from Pseudomonas sp. 28 E 9, assembly GCF_900004785.1. NCBI lineage: Bacteria > Pseudomonadati > Pseudomonadota > Gammaproteobacteria > Pseudomonadales > Pseudomonadaceae > Pseudomonas > Pseudomonas sp. 28 E 9. Next base: position 222,619 of record NZ_CVTK01000054.1, read on the forward strand.
ACCGCCAGCGCCGCAAGGCTGTCGAGCACCGGTTGGAACAACATCGCCTCGTCCTGAGCCAGGCGCAGACATGCTTCCTCGCCACGGGTCAGCGACAGCGCCCGCCCCGTCAGGCGCTCGCACTGACGCAGCACTTCACGCGCTTCCTCCAGCAACACACTGCCGGCTTCGGTCAGGCGCGGCTGACGGCCACTGCTACGCTCGAACAGGCTGACGCCCAGGTCCGCCTCCAACATCGCGATCGCGGTGCTGACGGCCGACTGCGCCTTGCGCTGCCCACGCGCCACGGCGGAAAACGAGCGCTGTTCGGCAACGCTGACAAACAGGCGCATCTGTTCCAGATCCCACTGCACGCTCATGGCTTAACCTATCTTCAATTCGGATAGGTAATGACTTTACCCCATCTGTTGAACCTCTAGAATGCCGACCTTATCAAACCCGCTTCACCTTGAGGATTGCACCATGAACGCCGCCTACTGTTACCTGGCCATCGCCATCTGCTCGGAGGTGATCGCGACCGTTTCCATGAAAGCCATCAAGGGGTGGAGCACACCGATTCCGCTGTTGCTGGTGATCGTCGGTTACGGCATCGCGTTCTGGATGCTGACCCTGGTCGTGCGCACCGTGCCGGTCGGCGTGGCGTATGCCGTCTGGGCCGGCATGGGCATCGTGATGGTCAGCATTGCCGCGCTGTTCATCTACGGGCAGAAGCTGGATATCCCGGCCATGCTGGGGATGGGGCTGATCGTGCTGGGCGTGGTGGTGATTCAGTTGTTCTCGAAAACCGCGGGTCACTGACCGCCCCTCAACAGCCTGTATACTGCGCCCCTTGTCTTGAACATTGAGGTCGCCGATGCCATCCGTTATTTCCACCGACGTTCTGATTGTCGGCGCCGGGGTTGCCGGCCTCTGGCTCAATGCGCGCCTGCGCCGCCAGGGGTTTTCCACGGTGCTGGTGGAAAGCGCGACCCTGGGTGGCGGGCAAAGCGTAAAGTCCCAGGGAATCATTCACGGCGGTGCGAAATACGCCCTGCACGGCGCCCTCACCGGCGCCTCCGAAGCGATTGCCGACATGCCGCGTCGCTGGCGTGAAGCCCTGGCCGGCAATGGCGAGTTGGACCTGTCCGGCGTGCGCCTGCTCTCTGAAGCCCACTACCTGTGGTCCCCCGGCACCCTCGCCGGCAATCTCACCAGTTTTTTTGCCAGCAAGGCCGTGCGCGGCCGTGTCGATCAGGTCAAGGGCGACGAACTGCCGGTCGCGCTGCAGGATCGTCGCTTCAAGGGCAAGGTCTACCGCCTGGCAGAATTGGTGGTGGATGTGCCCAGCCTGATTGAACGCCTGGCGCACCTGGCCGGTGACGGTCTGCTCGCGGGCCAGCACATCGAACCGCTGCGCGAAGGCGACACGCTGGTGGGCTTGACGGTCGATGGCCGCGAAATCCGCGCCCAGCGCATCGTATTGAGTGCCGGCGCAGGCACCGCCGATCTGCTGGCGGCCCTGGGCTTGAGCCAGCCGGCGATGCAAACCCGCCCGTTGCATATGATCCTCGCCAAAGGCCCGGGCCTGAAGCCGTTGTATGCCCATTGCCTGGGCGGCGGCACCAAGCCGCGCCTGACCGTGACCACGCACCCGGCCGCAGACGGCAATTGGGTGTGGTACATCGGCGGCGATATCGCCGAGGCCGATGGCGTAGCCCGCACGCCGCAAGAGCAAATTGCCACCGCGCAGAAAGAACTCGCTCAGCTGTTGCCATGGATCGACATGAGCCAAACCCAGTGGGCCACCTTGCGCGTCGAACGCGCCGAGCCACTGCAATCAGGCCTGAGCCGTCCCGACAATGCCTTCCTGGCCGAACAGGGCCGCCTGTTGGTGGGCTGGCCGACCAAGCTGGCCCTGGCGCCGGACTTTGCCGACCGGGTCATCGACAGCCTGGAACGCGCCGGCATCCGCCCAAGCGCCGGCGCCCCCCTGCCCGACCTGCCCAAGCCTGCGATCGGCCAACCCGCCTGGGAGCACCTGTTGCCATGAGCCTGCCAACCCTGCACGAACTGTATCGCCCCCTCGGCAGCACCGGCCTGCTGGTGTCGCCCCTGGGCCTGGGCACCGTCAAGCTGGGTCGCGACCAAGGGGTCAAATACCCCAGCGGTTTCCAGATTCCAAATGACGACGAGGCGCGAATGTTGCTGCGCCAGGCGCGCCAGCTGGGCATCAACCTGATCGACACCGCGCCCGCGTACGGGCGCAGCGAAGAGCGACTGGGGCCACTGCTGCGTGACCAGCGCAAGGAGTGGGTGATCGTCAGCAAGGTCGGCGAAGAATTCGAAGACGGCGTGTCCCGCCACGATTTCAGCGCCGCCCATACGCGGATGTCGATCGAGCGCAGTCTGAAACGACTTGAAACGGATTTTATCGACCTGGTGCTGGTGCACTCCGATGGCAACGACCTGCACATTCTCAATGACTGCGAGGTTTACCACACCCTCGCGGAGCTGAAAAAAGAGGGCAAGATCCGCGGTTTCGGCTTCTCCGGCAAGACCGTTGAAGGCGGCGTGAAGGCGCTGGAGCAGGGTGATTGCGCCATGGTGACTTACAATCTGAACGAACAGGCCGAAAAAGCCGTCATTGATTACGCGGCGGCCCATGGCAAGGGCATCCTGGTGAAAAAAGCCCTGGCCAGCGGCCACGTATGCCTGGCGCCTGGAATGGATCCAATTCAGGCGAGTTTCACGTTGTTGTTTGCGCAAACGGGCGTCGCCAGTGCTATTGTCGGGACCATCAATCCGCTGCACCTGGCCCATAACGTGGCAACCGCTGCCCGGGTCATCCGTCAACTCTGATGCCGCCCACGCGGCCGACCCCGTCGCACAAAGGAGCCGACATGCCGCGTACGCTCATAAGAAAGAACCCCAGCAACTTCAAGACACTGCCGCTGCATGTGGAAGCCACCCCCGAAGGCCTGAGCTACCAGAGCGTCGGCATGCCGCTCAACTTCGCCCAGACCCTGCAACGGCGCAAGCCGGTCGAGGTGCCGGACGCCGAACGCTTTGCCCTGGAACTGGCTAATCTCGGCGTCTCGGTGCGCCTGACTCTGCACTGGCAAAACAAGGATTACTGGGTGCTGGTACGCCAGCGTCGCCAGGATCGCGGCGATGTGGTGCTCAAGCTGATCTCCGGCTACGTCCCCGCCCATGAACTGAACCTGCCGCTGCACACGGCCATTCAGGAAATTGCCGAGGAATGCCTGCTGGAAACCCCTGAGGGCTGGCTCGGCGGGCGCTTCAACGATACCTGGCTGCCGGCGCCCTACTCCGCCGCGCTGCATTACCGTGAAGCCCTGCCGTTTCGCCTGAGCCCGCTGTCCGGCGCCGCGCGTCCGGTGCGCTGCGCCACCACCCAGTTGATCGAGCGTCCACGGGCCTATGTGCACCTGCCGACGGCGTCACTGCAGCTGATTTACGACCTGCGCCTGGAAGTGCCCAAGGAAGCCAAGTCCCTGAGCCTGTTCCATGTGGATGAGCGCCTGGAAGGTGACCAACTGGTCGCGCGCCTGGATCGCAAGCGTCCGGACCTGTACCTGATGCCGCTCAAGGACGGCGAGCCCCTTGCCGAGCTGTACACCGTCAAGAAGGACCAACTGTATCCGGCGAGTACACGGGGTTTGTACCTGGCCGAAAGCTTCGCCCGGCAGGACGGCTGGCTGGTGCGTGATGAGCGGATTCGCTGGAAGGATTGGCTCAGGCAGCAAGGCCTGGCACAGCCGGAAAAAGAGTCAAAGCTCAAGCGCTTGACCGGCAAGGCGCAGCAGATGCTGCGCAAGATCGTGCCGAAGAAAAAAGCCAGGGGCTGACGCACACCCGATATCGCTATCGGCCTGCGGCTCAGCCTTTGAGCAAGCGCTCCAAGCCGACCTTCAACGGGGTAGGTTCAGGCAGGGTGAAGCTTGCCAGCAGGCGCCGATTGTCGGCCCGCGAATGGCGAATATCCCCCAGGCGCGCCGATCCGTAGGTAATGACCGGCAACGTGCCCACCACTTGCTCCAGTGCCTGCAGCACCTGCTTGAGCGTAGTGGCGTGGTTCCAACCGACGTTGATTGCCCCTGCGGGAATGGTCGGCAACTCGATGGCCTGCACCAGCACATCCACCAGGTCTTCCACATACATGAAGTCACGGGTTTGCTCGCCATCGCCAAACACGGCAATGGGCAGGCCCTGCTGCACACGCTCGCTGAAAATGCTGATCACACCGGAATACGGCGATGACGGGTCCTGGCGCGGACCGAAGATATTGAAGAAGCGGAAAACCACCGGCTCCAGGCCATGCTCACGACGGTAGAAGTCGAAGTAGTGCTCGCTGGCCAATTTGTCCGAGGCATAGGGTGTCAGCGGCGCCTTGGTCGTCTCTTCGTCGATGGAGGCACCCTCGCCGTTGTTGCCGTAGACCGCTGCGCTGGAAGCGTACACCACACGCTTCACGCCGGCCTTGCGCATGGCTTCGCAGATATTCAAGGTGCCGATGAAATTGCTCTGGTGCGTGCTGACCGGATCGTCCACAGAGGCCTGGACCGACGCCACAGCCGCCAGGTGAACCACCGCCGACGCGCCAACGACCACTTGAGCCAAAAGCTCGGCGTCTGCCACATCACCTTCCACCAGTTGCACGCGCGCGTCATCCAGGGGCAGGTTGCTGCGCTTGCCGGTAGACAGGTTATCCAGCACCCGCACCGAATAGCCCTTGGCGAGCAACGCGTCAACCAAATGCGAACCGATGAAGCCTGCGCCTCCGGTGATCAACACCCATTTATCAGCGTTATTCATTGTTACGTATTTTCTCGACGATGGCCGTGGTCGAACTGTTTTCCACCAACCCCAGCACTTTGACGGTGCCGCCGTAGGCGCTGACGATGTCCGCACCGACCACTTGGTCGACGGAATAGTCACCGCCCTTGACCAGCACATCAGGCTTGACCTGGGCCAACAGGTTTTCCGGGGTGCCTTCAGAGAAGCTGATCACCCAGTCCACCGCACCCAATCCAGCCAGGACCGCCATGCGCCGGTCGACGCTGTTGATCGGTCGGCCCGGGCCTTTCAAGCGGCTGACGGAAGCATCATCGTTGACCGCGACGATCAGGCGATCGCCCTGGGCGCTCGCCTGCTCAAGGTAGGTCACGTGACCGGCGTGCAGGATATCGAAGCAACCGTTGGTAAACACGATACTTTCGTTGTGGGCGCGTGCGTCGTCAATCGCCAGCAGCAATTGCTCGAGCCCCAGCACACCGCGCTCCGAACCTTCGGAACGCTGGATGGCGCGACGCAACTCGGGGGCGCTGATGGCGGCAGTACCCAGTTTGCCGACCACAATGCCCGCCGCCAGATTGGCCAGGGCCACGGCATGGGGCAGTTCCTCGCCGGCGGCGATGGACGCGGCCAGGGTGGAAATCACCGTATCACCGGCGCCGGTGACGTCGAACACTTCCCGCGCACGCGCCGGCAGGTGCATCGCCGGGTGGCCGGGACGCAGCAGCGTCATGCCATGTTCGCCACGGGTCACCAACAGGGCACCGAGTTCAAGATCGGCCATCAGCGCCGCGCCCTTGCTGACCAGTTCGTGCTCATCGGCGCAACCACCGACGACCGCTTCGAACTCACTGAGGTTGGGCGTGATCAGGCTGGCGCCCCGATAAATCGAGAAGTCCTTGCCCTTGGGATCGGCCAGCACCGGAATGTTGCGGGCCTTGGCGGCCTGGATCAGCACCTGGTGATTCTTCAGGGCGCCTTTGCCGTAGTCGGACAACACCAGCACCTTGATGCCTTCGAGCAACGCGTTGACCTGGTCACCGAGGGCCAAGGCGTCGGTGGCGAAGGGTTCTTCGAAATCGATACGCAGCAATTGCTGGTGACGGCTCATGACCCGCAGCTTGACGATGGTCGGCTGATGGGCGATGCGCTGGAACAACGCGCGCACGCCGGCACCGCGCAGGCTATTGGCCAGGCTGTCGGCCGCTTCGTCGTCACCGGTCACACCCACCAGGGAAGCCGGGGCGCCGAGCGCGGCAATATTGAGGGCAACGTTGGCAGCGCCACCCGGGCGGTCTTCGATTTGCTCGACCTTGACCACCGGTACCGGCGCCTCAGGGGAAATCCGTGAGGTACCACCATGCCAGTAACGGTCGAGCATGACATCGCCGACCACCAAGACAGGGGCTTGATTGAATCGCGGCATGGACAACTTCATGGAGCAACCCACATACAAAATGAACAGGGGCGCGATATTAGCACAGGGTTTGCGATGGCTTGCGCCCACCGCAGGGCAAATGTGGGAGGGGGCAAGTCCCCGATGGCATAGGTATCTACACAACTCTATGACGCCCAACGCTAACCACGATGCGCAGCGAGTCGCTCTTGATCTTAGGCGCCCCTTGAAACCACGCGGCCGAGCGCAAGCTTGAATCCGAGGATAACCCGCAGAACGCCGGGTTAGCCGCACCGGGCCAGGGATGACCCATTGCGGCGGCCCAGAGGCCGCCATCGGGGGCAAGCCCCGTCCCACATTTGGACCGGGGTCGACCAAAATACCGGTCGGCTCTAAGGCCGCCGTGCTTTTGATCTTGATCTTAGGCGCCCCGTTAGACCACGCTGGCCGAACGCAGGCTTGAATTCGTGGATAACCCGGCAGGACGCCGGGTTAGCCGCCCCGCGCCATGGATGGCGCGTGGCGGCGGCCCACGGATTCAAGCCGGAGTGAGGGCACACCGAGCCCAAGCGAGGTGCCGAGTGGTGGGGCAAGAGCCCTTTGGTTACTTTGGGGCTTTTTCCAAAGTGACCCGCCGTCAGGGCGGAACCAATAGCAGCCGTTACCGCAGAAACGGATATGTACCCGGTCCGACCCAACATCCTGGTCGGCCCAGAGGCCGCCATCGGGGGCAAGCCCCCTCCCACATTCGAGCCGTGGCGCCTGTTGGATCAGGTGATGTCGGCCGCCACCGGTGCATCCAGGCCCATGGCATGCAGGCGGGCGTAATAGCCGTTCTGCGCCAGCAGTTCGCCGTGGGTACCGCGTTCGACGATGCGCCCGTCGTCCATCACCAGGATCAGGTCGGCCTTCTCGATGGTGGACAAACGGTGTGCGATCACCAGTGTGGTGCGGCCCTGCATGACCTTGTCCAGCGCGGCCTGGATATGCCGCTCGGACTCGGTGTCTAGGGCCGAGGTGGCCTCGTCGAGAATCAACACCGGTGCGTTCTTGAGCAGCGCACGGGCAATCGCCAGGCGCTGACGCTGGCCACCGGAGAGCAGCACGCCGTTCTCGCCGACCTGGGTATCGAAGCCCTTGGGCAACTGGTCGATGAAGTCCTTGGCGTTGGCATCCGTCGCCGCCGCTTCAACGTCTTCGCGTGGCGCGCCGGCCAGGTCGCCATAGGCGATATTGTTGGTCACGGTGTCGCTGAACAGGGTCACATGCTGGGTGACCTGGGCAATGTGCTTGCGCAGGTTGAGCAGCTTGTAGTCTTCGATCTCGATGCCATCAAGCAGGATTTCACCGCTCTCATGGTGATAGAACCGCGGGATCAGGCTGGCCAGGGTCGACTTGCCACTGCCCGAGCGCCCCACCAGGGCGATCATCTGCCCGGGTTCGGCGGTAAAGCAGATGTCCTTGAGCACATGGCGTTCGGTGCCGGGGTAGGTGAAGTTCAGGTTGCGCACTTCCAGGCGACCGCTGACCTTGTCGCGTTCGAGGGTGCCGTGGTCGACCTCCACCTCTTCGTCCAGCTGTTCGAAAATGCTTTCGGCACCGGCCACACCCTTCTGAATGGTCGAACTGACTTCCGACAGTTGGCGGATCGGCTTGGGCAACAGACCGGCCAGGGTGATGTAGGCCACCATGTCACCGGCCGACGCATCGCCGCGCAGATACAGCACCAGGAACATCAGCACCGCCATCGCGGAGTAGATCACCAGTTGCAGCGCCGGGGTGTAGATCGCCCCGGTGCGGGTCATGCGCAGTTGCTTGTTGGTATTGCTCTGGCTGGCCTTGAGGAAACGCTTCTCTTCATAGACCTCGCCACCGAAGCTGCGCACCACGCGGTAACCCTGGATGGTTTCCGAGGCGACGTGGGTCACGTCACCCATGGCCACCTGGATCTTCTTGCTCTGCTTGCGGAATTTCTTGCTGGCCGTGCTGACCATCACGGCAATCAACGGCAGGATGGCAATCATGACCAGCGTCAGGCGCCAGTTCATGAACAGCAGCGAGGCAAACAGGAAGATCACCGTCATGCCTTCGCGGATCACCACCTTGATCGCATCGGTCGCCGCCCCCGTGACCATGGTCACGTTGAAGGTGATGCGAGAAATCAGGTGCCCGGAATTGTGGTTGTCAAAGTAACGGTTAGGCAGCGTCAGCAGGTTGTTGAACAACTGCACACGCAAATCGTGGACCAGGCCCAGGGAGACCTTGGCCAACAGGTAGTTGCCCAGGAATGAGCCCAGGCCCTGCCAGGCCGCGATCAGAATGATCAGCAGCGGCACCGCCTGCAGCAACTGCAGGTCGCGCAGGAACGGCACGGTCGGAAACAGCACGGCTTCGGGATTGGAAAGGCCGTCGACGAAGTATTTGAGGATGTAACCCAGCATCGGTTGGGTCGACGCGAAAATCAGAAATCCAAGGATACTCAGCGCGAACAAGCCCATATAAGGCTTAACGTAACTGAGCAGGCGGAAGTATATTTTCAAGCTCGAAGGGCTTGCGCTCGGACTGGAGTCGGTCATATCACGCGGCGTTTTGAAAAAGGAGGCTGACTTTAGCACAGCTTCTCTGTTGTACTTGCACCCGGCGTACGCCACGACCCGGCAGGATCACGCGGGCGACATTACATGGCCACCCCCTCGGGAGGGTCGGCTTTCTCTTTCCGGAATGGCTCTATCGTATGCACTCCAAGCGCCTTATCTATGGCTCGAATCGCGTTTTTGACTTCCTGGTCCTGTGGATTTTGCCTGTTGGCTTGCTGTTGCTCTTGAGTGCACTGTTCTTCGTCGGCAACCGCAATGTACTGCACCGGATCGTCTACCTCCTGTTCAGCGTGCCCACCCTGTTCCTGTTGTGCATGCGCCCCAGGGAACTCAAGGACCTGTTGCGCGAGCCGATCGCCCTGGCGTTCCTGGCTTTCTCCGCCTGGGCGCTGATCAGTCTGCTCTGGAGCCCCGAGCCCAGCGCCGACACCGACCTGTTCAAACGCCCGCTGAACACCTTTATGCTGTTTGGCGGCTGTGGGCTGCTGTTGCACTACCGCAACGAGTTGTTCAAGCCGATCTTCTTCGGTGCCGCAGTGATTGCGCTGGTGGTGTGCCTGGGCAACCTGGTGGCCTTCGCGAAGGCGTACGAACCTGGCATGCGCATGATCGGCGGCCTCGGCGCCCTCGATAATCCGTTGCTCAGCTCCCATCTGTTCGGTTTTTTCACGGTGTACTGGCTGTTTATCTGCCTGACGACCCAGCGCCTGAACGTGTTGTGGTTCAGCGTACCGGCACTGGCGATCATGGGTCTCACAGTGTTGGCGACGGGCTCTCGCACGCCTCTGGTGGCACTGATGATGGTGATCGTGTGGATGGCCCTGGTCAGTCGCAACCGCCGCTCGGCGCTGCTGCTCGGTGCAATGGTGCTGGCCAGCGCCGGGCTGCTGCTTTTGTACCCGGAACTGATCACGGACCGTGGCAATTCGTTGCGTGTCGAGCTGTGGAAAATGTCGTTGAAACTCATCGCCGACCACCCCTGGATCGGCCATAGCTACGACTCCGAGCTATACCTGACATTCGACAACGGCTACCAGCTGCGCGAGCCCCATAGCTTTGCCCTTGGCGTGCTCTATTACGTCGGCATCATCGGCTTCATCCCCTGGATCTTCATGCTCGGCTATGCCCTGTACAAGGGCATGCAACGACGCGCACAACCGCTGTTCATCCTGGCATCGTCCCTGCTGGTCTACGGCATCGGTGCGGGCCTGACCGAAGGCGGCGGCATCCTGTCGCGACCCAAGGAGCATTGGTTCCTGCTGTGGATCCCGTTGGCGATCATTACCGGCCTGAGCATCGCCCAGCGCCACCGCAGCCTGCTGCGCATGTCGGTGCAATCGATCAAGCGCCCGGCATTTGACCAGCTGTGCAGCAATGCCCAGGTGATTGAAGCCGATGGCCTGGGGCCAAAAGTCCTGCGCCTGGAAGACGGCAGCTTTCTCAAGCTGTTCCGCCCGCGCCGTTGGTACACCTCCGGCAGCTTCAACCCGTATTCCGAGCGTTTCGCCAGCAACAGCGAACAGTTGCGCAGCCTGGGCATTCCCACCCCGCACATCCTTGGCCTCTACCACTTGCCCGACGCCAGCGGTGCCGTGGCCTATACCCCGCTGCCCGGCCTGACCCTGCGCCAGGCCATGCAAAGCCTGGACAGCAGCCTGCGCGAATCGCTGGTCGAGCGTTTCGGCCGGTTCATGGCGCAATTGCACGAACGCGGTGTGTACTTCCGCTCGCTGCACCTGGGCAACGTGCTGCTGATGGACGACGGCGAGTTCGGCCTGATTGACGTCGCTGACCTGCGCATCTACCCCTCGCCCCTGCGCTACGCCTTGCGCCAGCGTAACCTGCGTCACATGCAGCGCTATCCGCAGGACCGCAACTGGCTGTTCGAAACGCATTTCGAACACCTGGTAAAAGGCTATGCGACGGTTGCCAGCCCGACGGCCACGGCGAAACTCCGCGAACAGGTACATAGCCTGGCCAGCCCGGCCAGCTGATAAAAAAGGCGACTATCACTGCCGTGATAGTCGCCTTTTTTACATCCCTCGTCTTCAGCTCCTCAGCGGCGTCAGATACAACCGCACCAAGCCACGCAAGGTCTTGCGCCCCCAGAATTTCAGCGGGATCTGCTTGAGAATCTCCCGTGCCAACGGCCGGTCACGGTCGGCGGTCTTGAGGAACATCGAGTTCAGGAAGTTGTAGCGCACCGCATCGTAGGCCGGGTGATCGCTGAACTTGGCGTAGGTCTTGAGGATGTTCTGGATCATGTAGCGGTGGTTTTTGTAGGTATTGCTGGCGTGCTGTCGGTACTGCGCCATGACTACGTCAAGCGCATCGATGGTGTAGCCCGCCGCGGTTATCTTCAATTGAATCAGCAGGTCTTCCAGGGGAATCAGCGGATCGAAACCACCGACCTCCTCCAGCGCTTCGCGGCGGATCAGCATGGTCGGCGCGGGTGGAAACGGCTTGCGGTCCATGAACATGTCGTCGAAGTCGAGACTGCGAAACGGCACATCACGGCGTTGTTTTTTCTCCGGATGCAGGTTGCCGTCACCGTCGATCAGCTCGATGTTGCCGGCGCAGATCCCCACCCCGGGCTTGCCCTCCATGTAGGCCACCTGGGTCGCGATACGGTCGGGCAGCATGATGTCGTCTGAGCCGAATGGCGCGATCAGGCTGCCTTTGGCGCGGGCAAGCGCGTTATTCAGTGTGGCGGTCAACCCCTGGTTCTGTTGCACCTGGAAATCAAACCCGTGCTCGGCCTGCAGCCGTCGGATGCACTCGACGCTGTCATCCTTGGAGCCGTCGTCGATCACCAGCAATTCGATATTCGGGTAAGTCTGGCCGAGCACACTCAGGATGCTCTGCTCGATGTACCGAGCGTGGTTGTAGGACGCGATAATCACCGAGACCAACGGTTGTTGCGCTGTCATGCTCTACCTGCTTCTTTCAAACCGGTTTCGATCAAATCCAGATACTTGCCCTGGAACTCAGCCAAGGCGTGGTTTGCCTCCAGGTAACGGAAGACCTGCTCACCCTTGGCGCGTAACTGTTCATCACTCATGGCCAGGTAAGTGTCGAGCGCCGCAGTCAGTTGCTCCACGTTGCCGGGCTCATGGGACAAGCCGCCCGCCCCTTCAACCAGCGGCAACATGGCCGGCCCGTTGGAGGCGATCACCGGCAGGCGCCCGCTCATGCCTTCCAGCAGCGCCAGGCCCAAACCTTCAAGCAGGGACGGCATGGTCCAGATATCGAAGGCGCGTACGTACTGCAGACCGTCCTCACGAAAGCCCAGCAAGTGCGCACGGCCAGTGAGGCCGAGACGCTCGATGTCCGCCCGCAGGTCAGCTTCGGCGCGGCCGGAGCCGATGATGCCCACCTGAGCCTCTGGATATTTGTCCTTGAGCCGTGCAAACGCCTGCAACAGGTGCGTGTGCCCCTTGATCGGCACCAGGCGCCCCAGGGCACCAATCATCCGTGCCTCCAGAGGCAAGCCAAGGGCCTGCCGCGCTTGCTCGCGCGGCAACTGCAAGGCCTCGGCCTGGGGGATGTCGATCGCGTTGGTGACAAAGGTGGTGTTCTCGTGGGTAAAGCCACAGTTCAAGCCCACCAGGTAATCCCTCACCGCCGCCGAAACCCCGACGAACCGCCAGGCCGGACTGACCATGCGACGCATCTGGCGCCGACGATAGGCCCGCTCGTATTCGCCGAAACCGTGGGAGATGCCGATGCACAAGGGAATCTTCAACCAGCGGTTGAGCGCCAGCATCATGTTCACCGACTTGAAGCGGTTACAGATGACCACGTCGAACTTCTGCTCACGGCAATACTTGTAGATTTCCCACATGGCCCGCAGACGAATGCCCTTCAGGGCTTTCTCGGGAAATTCGAAATATTTGGAATGGTCGGCCACGCTCAGCGGCTGGCCCGGCTGGGGGCGTCCACTGAGGAAGGCCGATGTGACCTCGAACCGTTCAACCGGCAACGACTTGACGATCTGCTCACCAAGGTCAGCAAAATCATGGAGTTTGACGTTGTAGTCCGGCTGTAGCTGCAAAACCTTGAAACGAGGCTTCATATTGCTCCATGAGGCAACCGGGCTACTGCGCGCAGCCCGACGTAAAAATCAACTTCAGTCCTGCTTGAGCACCCAAAGCAGTTCATGACGGCGCACGGCCTTGCGAAAAAACTCATTCTCGCCGTAAGGCGATGGACAACGACCCGCCAGCAATTGTTGCAGCAGACGGCGCACGCGACGCTTGAAGGGCGGCCGGGGTTGCAGGTCATGCATCATGCCCAGCGCCATGGCCTTGTCCTGCTGCTGGCTCACGCTCAATACACGGCAATAGGGTTCGAATACCTGGCCGGCCTCGAACTGCGGCGGCAACGCCACGCCGGCACCCGAATTGCCCATGGGCCAGCGGTCGTTATCATGCAGGTGGTTGGCGTACCCGAGCAATGTGCTGGGTTGCCACTCCAGCCCTTGCAACGCTTCGATAACGGCGTTGTAGGCGCAGATATGATCCGGGTGAGGGTCAAGGAGCGGTGTCGGCAACACGATCACCTCGGGCCGCGCCTTGAGCAGCACCGCACGTAGATCGGCAATCAGATTGACCCACGTCGGTGCACCGTCCAGATCGCCGGGCAGCGCCAGGCTGTTGAACCGGCGAAACAGCCGCGTATCGTCCAATTGCGCCTCGCGGGACGCCTGGGGCTGATCCGGCGCGGCCTGCATGGCCGGCAGTTGCAGGCAGAAGTAGCCCAATTGCACGCACTGTGCTTCAGGAACACCGGCCCAGCGCGGCACGCAAATGCTGTCCCAGGCCCGCAGGCGCCCTTTGAGTCGAGCGGCATCGGCCTGCGCCAGGCCCATCTGCTGATAGTGCTCGGCTTCGATTTCACCTGCGGTCAAGGTCACGATCCAGCTTTCATCCGCCTGGGCATAGAGGCCAAAGGCCGCCAGTTCGGCGTCGTCGGCGTGGGGGGCGATCACCATGACCCGCTGACGGGCGTGATCCGGCTGACGGAAAATCCACAGGCTGGGCTGGCCGACCACGCGGCACAAGCGGCCGCGCAACGTCAACTCGCCCGCCGCCAGCGTTGCGGCAGAACCGGTCAGATTCAGGTATCGCTTGCCCGCCACACCGCGCTCGAACGCCTGACAATCCCCCGCCAGCTCGACCGCCGGGTCAAGGAAACGCCCGAGCCAACCGCTCTTGAGCTGCACTTCAAGGATCAGCGTTTCGTCACCCGCCAGTTCCAGCGGCGTCTGCGGCACCCATCGCCCGTTATCCAGGCGCAGGCCAACCTGCTGGCCGCTCGGGGCGAAGTGGTACTGATAGTCGTCATTGGGCGAATAAAACAGATGATCGGCGAACCAGGCTTCGTGAGCCACCCACAGCAGCAGCGCAAGGATCAGCGGCAGCCACCAGGCCACCAGCACACCGGTCGCAACCAGTATCAGCAGGCAGATCAATAGCGCGACGCGCTTGTTGCGCCGATGGCGCTTGAGCAATTGCTGTTTGCGGCTCATACGCTGAACACCGGCACCGGGTTGCACCAGCGCTCTTTATATTCACGGTCGGCACGCCCGAACGAGAAGCGCAACGGCAAATCCTGCGCGCGCGCATGTTCCCAGGCACTTTGTGTATTGAGGAAACTCAGCACGCTCCCCGGGCTGAACGCACGGGTCTCAGGGTCGACGCCACCGTTGACGTACTCAACGCTTATCCATTCGGGCGCTTGAACGCGATACACCACCTGCACGGCAATCGGCGCGTCATTGAGAAACAGCACCGAACCGATCAGGAACGTCTTGAGCAGTTCCAGCACCTCGGCCAGTCGCTCGGCACCGGTGGCAGGAAAGCCCCAGCGCCGCTGGAACAGATCGCAATAAATCGCCGCCAGCTCCACGCCGGAAAACTCGCTGACCGGTCGCACCACGCCACCCGCTTCCTCGAGCAAACGCAATTCACGGCGCTGGTTGTAGCGAAACTTTTTCGACAGGTCTTCGGGAGTGCGCGCCATGGCCAATTGCTCGGCCTGGGGCTTGAGCGTACTCACGCGCCCCTGGTTCAGCGCCGACAGATAACGGCCACGGTGACGCAGCGGCACCTGCGCATCAGCGGCTATCGGCAGGATGATCTCGGCATTGCCCAGGTCAAACAGGCCCTTCTTGCCGGTGCGCTTGAGCACGTCCTTGGAAAGAGCAAGGTCGCGTCCCCAGGTGGCGATTGCCCCCTTGAGTTCACCCCCTTGCTTCCAGCCCAGGTAACGCACCGGAATCTGCGCCAACCCCGCCAGGCGTTCGATCACCTGAGGATGGGTCGCCACGCTGCCGCCGTAACGCTGCCAGGCCTGGGCGTAAACGTCGGCATCGACAGGCGTCCAGCCACGTTCACGCCAACCCTGGAAGCGGTTCAGCATTTAAACCACAGCGTCATAAGGGTCCACACCATCCTTGACCACGAGGATGTCTTCCATGATCAGGTACTGCAGGTCGGAGCCGAAGAACATGTTCAGCGCGTCGGTCGGCGAGCAGATCATCGCTTCGCCACGACGGTTGAGCGAGGTGTTCAGGGACACGCCGTTGCCGGTCAATACTTCCAGCTCTTTCATCATGTCGTAGTAGCGCGGGTTGTACTCGCGCTTGAGCACCTGGGCGCGGGAGGTGCCGTCTTCATGCACCACTTCCGGCACGCGGGTCTTCCATTCTTCCGACACTTCAAAGGTGAAGGTCATGAACGGCGCCGGGTGGTCGACCTTGATCATGTGCGGGGCCACGGTGTCGAGCATCGACGGGCAGAAAGGCCTCCAGCGCTCGCGGAACTTGATCTGGTGGTTGATACGGTCGGCCACGCCGGTGGCGCTCGGGCAACCGATGATCGAACGACCGCCCAGGGCACGCGGACCAAACTCCATGCGGCCCTGGAACCAGGCCACCGGGTTGCCGTCGACCATGATCTTGGCGATGCGCTTGGGCATGTTTTCGATCTTGCGCCAGTTCGGCTTGCTTTCATGTTTGGCGCAGGCAGCGATCACGTCTTCGTTGCTGTAGGACGGGCCGAGGTAGACGTGTTCCATCTTCTCCACCGGCACACCACGAGCGTGGGACACATAGGCGGCCGCACCCACGGCAGTGCCGGCATCGCCGGACGCCGGCTGCACGAACAGCTCCTTGACGTCATCGCGGGCAATGATCTTCTGGTTCAGCTTGACGTTCAGCGCGCAGCCGCCGGCAAAGGCCAGCTTGCCGGTGTCCTTGAGGATGTCGCCCAGGTAATGGTCGATCATCTGCAAGGCCAGTTTCTCGAACAGCGCCTGCATGCTGGCCGCGTAGTGGATGTACGGCTCGTCGGCGATATCGCCTTCGCGCTTGGGGCCCAGCCACTCGATCAGTTTTGGCGAGAAGTAGAACCCCTTGCCCTTCTCTTTATAACGGCGCAGGCCGATGACGTTGGCGTAGTCGGTGTTGATCACCAGCTCGCCGTTCTCGAAGGAGGCCAGGCGCGAGAAATCGTACTTGCTGGCATCGCCATAGGGCGCCATGCCCATGACCTTGAACTCACCGTCGAGCATCTCGAAACCGAGGAACTCGGTGATTGCGCCATACAGGCCGCCCAGGGAGTCCGGATCGTAGAATTCCTTGATCTTGTGGATCTTGCCGTTTTCGCCATAGCCGAAGAACGTGGTGGCGTACTCACCCTTGCCGTCGATGCCCAGGATCGCGGTTTTCTCCTGGAAGCCCGAGCAGTGGTAGGCGCTGGAAGCGTGGGCCAGGTGGTGTTCAACCGGTTCGATCTTGATTTTCTTCGGATCGAAGCCCAGTTGCTCCAGGCACCAGACAATCTTGTTGCGATAGCGCTTGTAACGGCGATTGCCCATCAGGATCGCGTCGAGCGCGCGGTCCGGGGCGTACCAGTAGCGTTTGGCGTAGTGCCAGCGCGCCTCGCCGAACAGGCTGATCGGCGCGAAAGGGATCGCCACCACATCAACGTCGGACGGTTTGATGCCGGCCTGTTCCAGGCAGAACTTCGCCGACTCGTAGGGCATGCGGTTCTTTGCATGTTTGTCGCGTACGAAGCGCTCTTCTTCGGCGGCCGCAATCAGCTTGCCGTCGATATACAGGGCCGCGGAAGGATCATGGCTAAGGGCGCCGGACAGGCCAAGAATCGTCAATGCCACTGGGGTCTAGCCTCTTTTAGTCTGCATGCAGGCGCAGCGCGCCTGAAAAAAGTGTGCCTCCCGCCCGGGCGGGAAACAGCTAAAGGGCGGGATTATAACTTAAAAGCAGCAGGAAGCTGTTAGCGGCAAGGGGCTAGCGCAGGTCGATGCTGCCGTCGGTGCTTTGTCGGTAGACGGTGTAGGGCAGCAAGAGCGTGTCCATGACGCCGGAGAGCGGCACATCAATGAAGGTCCAGGGCACGCTATTCAGCGCCAGGCTGCTCCCCGTACTCGGCGGCCCGTGCAGGACACACAGGTTATACGTCACCCCACTGTAGATACGCGGCACGGACTGGCAATAGGTTTTATCCGCCTTGAGCGCTCTCACGGTGGCGGCATCTTCACGCATCACCGTGGTGACGGTCCCGCAGCCAACCATCATCGACGCACTCCACGCCAGCACCAGCAACTTCATATTTGTTGTGAACATGCGCAGCTCTTTTCTTATGAATGAGGTCGAAAATCTAGCATCGCCCATCCAACGGTCCAGGCGCCTGGCGCCGTCGCTTTGCGTGGGAAACTTCCTGTTCAGTCCAACGGCAATCGGGTTCGGCAAAATCGAGGGGAATCGTTAAACTTGCGACATTTGCGCCTACGCCTCTCAACATGCGTTGCGCCACGGACTCGGCCTCTTCATGACCCTACCCGCTCCCTCTCCCCTCGCCCTGCTCCTGCTGGGCCTGTGCAGCACCGTCCATGCCGAAGAAACGCCGTTGCTGCTGGACCCCAGCGTGGTCACGGGCTCGCGCAGCGCCAGCCCGACCTTCGACCTGCCGTACTCGGTGGACGCCATCAGCCGCGAACAGATCAGCGACGGTCAACTTGGTATCAACGCCTCCGAAGCCCTGTCCCGCGTGCCTGGCCTGGTGGTGCAGAACCGCCAGAACTATGCGCAGGACCTGCAGATTTCTTCCCGTGGCTTCGGTGCCCGCTCGGCGTTCGGGGTGCGCGGCATCAAGCTGGTTGCCGACGGCATCCCCGCCAGCACCCCGGATGGCCAGGGCCAGGCGGCAACGTTCAACCTCGACACCGCCGAGCGCATCGAAGTCCTGCGCGGCCCGGCAGCGACCCTGTACGGCAGCAACGCCGGCGGGGTGATCCAGATGTTCTCCCGCGACGGCGAAGGCCCGCCACGCATCGGCGCCGAAACCCTGGTGGGCAGCGACGGGCTGAGCAAAAACCACCTCACCGCCGAAGGCGCAACCGAGGGTGCAGGCTTTGTGCTGGACGCTTCGCGCATGGACACCAATGGCTACCGCGACCACAGCAGCGCACGCCGTGACCAGACGTTCGCCAAGCTCAACTTCCAGCCCGATGACGACAGCAAGCTGGCGTTGATCTACAGCAGCCTGGAACAGAACGGTACCCAGGACCCGCTGGGGCAGACCTGGGCGGCGTACAAAGCCGACCCGCGCTCGGTGAGCACCAATGCGCTGACCTACAACACGCGTAAAAGCATCGACCATCAGCAACTGGGCATGAACTACGAGCGCTACATCGGCGATGCGACGCTGCAGGTGAATGCGTATACGGGGCGGCGCAGTGTGATTCAGTACCTGTCGATCCCCAGGGGCACCCCCGCCAACGAGCGCGGCGGTGGCGTCGTGCAGTTTGACCGCACGTTCTACGGTGGCAGCGCGCGCTGGATGCAGCCCATCCAGAGCGCGCCGGGGGAGTTGACGATCATCGCGGGCCTGGACTTCGACCAGAGCGAAGACAGCCGCCACGGCTACCAGAACTACAGCGGCGCCACCCTGGGCGTGAAAGGCCAGTTGCGCCGCGATGAAATCGACACCGCGCGCAGCCTCGACCCTTACCTCCAGGCCAATTGGGCCCTGGGCCGCTGGACCCTGCAGGCCGGCATTCGCCACAGCACCATGGAACTGGAGGTGGACGATCAATTCCTCGGCAACGGCGACGCCAGCGGCAGCAAGACCTACCAGAAGAACACGCCGTCGATGAGCGTGATGTACGCCTTCACGCCCGACCTGCACGGTTACGTCAGTGCCGGCAAAGGCTTCGAAACGCCCACCCAGGCCGAGCTGGCCTATGCGCCGGGTAACGTCGAGGGTTTCAACTTTGGCTTGAAGCCGTCGCAAAGCACGCAATATGAAATAGGGTTGAAGGCACAACTGAACAACACCCGCATCAACGCTGCGCTTTTTCAGATCACCACTGATGACGAACTGGTGGTGCAGCAATCCATCGGCGGTCGCACCAGCTATCAAAATGCCGGGCGCACGCTGCGCCGTGGATTCGAACTTGGGGTCGAGAGCCAACTCAGCGAGCAGTGGAGCGCCAACCTCGCCTACACCCGCCTGCAAGCCACCTACGACAGCGACTTTGCCAGCGGCGCGAACACCATCGACAAAGGCAACTACCTGCCCGGCGTGCCGCAAACCACGCTGTTCACCGAGCTGAACTGGAAACCACGGGACTGGGTCAGCACCGCCATCGAAGGCATGTACCGCAGCAAAGTCTATGTCGAAGACACCAACCGCCAACACGCCGCACCGGGCTACAGCGTATTCAACTGGCGCGCACGGTTTGAGCAGAAGATCGAGCACTGGACATTCCACCAGACCTTGCGCCTGGATAACCTGCTGGATCGCCAGTATGTGGGCTCGGTGATCGTGGGGGACGGCAATGGGCGCTACTACGAAGCGGCGCCGGGGCGGTCGTGGTATGCAGGCGCTGGGGCTGAATACCAATTCTAATGTGGGAGGGGGCTTGCGCCCGATAGCGGTGGGTCAGTTACACAGGCATTCACTGACACACCGCATCGGGGGCAAGCCCCCTCCCACATTGGACTGTATTTACATATCTGAAGGTGTGAACACCGTCAGTGTGGGAGGGGGCTTGCCCCCGATAGGGCCGAAGGCCCGCTTCACCCGGCGACGCTGACCTCTTTGGGCAACCGCTGATCAATCACCCGATACAACGCACTGTCCTGCGGCCAGTTGCGCATGAACCGCGCACGGTCTTTGGCATACGCCGCAGCAAAGCTGGCAACCGAGCTGTGTTGGCACATGGCGTCCAGGTCGATCATCGCCCAGCGCCCTTCGCTCCAGAACAGGTTATGCCCCTTGAAATCCCCATGGCTGATGCGCGCCTCGATCAACTCGGCGAACAGCCGGTCCAGCGCCAGCAGTTCATCTTCCGGCGCGTCGCCGCGTTCGACGTAGGGCGCAAAGCGCTCGATGATGTCCGGCCCCGGCAGGTATTCGGTGACCAGATAGGCACGGCTGCGCAACCAGAAAAAGCGCTTCTCCAGGACCGCCAGCGGCTTGGGCGTAGCAAAGCCGAGGAACGCCAGGCGATTGCCTTCGCGCCAGGAATGCCAGGCGCGGCTCGGGCGCCAGAAGCGTTTGAGCCAGTGGGTGAAGCCCTTGATGTTGTAGCGCTTGATCACCAGAGGCCGGCCGGCCACTTCGACCCTGGCCACGCTCGCGGCGCCGCCGGTCTTGTACAGATGGCCTTGGTCGAGCAGCGCATCGGCCTTTTCAAGCACGGGCAGCATGGCCGCCTCTTCCTCACGGCGAATCGCGCGCAGGCCAAAGGCGCCACGTACCACGCTGAACAGGGTGCACTCGCGGCCAACCTTGTTCAGGTAGTCGCGCAAGCGCCAGGCGCTGACTTTGCGCACCTGCTTTTCCAGAGCCTCCAGCGGCAAGGCATGTTCGCCGTTGGCCAGCAGGTAATACACCAGCAATTCTTCGGTAAACGGCGCGAGGTTTTTCGGCAACTGGGCAAAGAACACCCCGAGGTTTTCCAGCACGCGATTGCGCGACAGCGGCTTGCCCGCCTCTTCAGCACGAATCCCCGCGCCATCAATCAGATACAGCTTGCCGCCCTGGCGCAGCAGGTTGTCCAGGTGCAGGTCTTCCTGCCACAAGCCCTTGGCATGCATCTGCGCAATCGCGCCCAGCGCTTCGGCGAGCACGGCGGTTTGTTCGTCGGCCAATGGCGGCAAGCCTTCGACAGCAAGCCAGGCGTCGGCCAGGCTGTGGGCGCCTTCGAGAAACTCGAACAGCAGCCAGCCACCCTCGCCTTCCTGTAAACCGTCGGCCAGCAACAGCGGCGTGGTCAGGCCTTGTTCGGCCAACAACCGCACCCCGCTGCGCTCACGCTGGAAATGCCGCGCCGCCGAGTTGCCAACCAGCAGCTTGGCCAGCACCGGGCGACCGCGCCATATTGCGGCGCCGACGTAGCGCTGCCCCGGCAAAACCCGCAGCAGGCTGAGCAGTTGCAGTTGGCCCGGGCCTGCGGCATCGACCAGGTCGAGGGTCAGGGGCAGGCTGGGAGTACGGCCGGCGTTTTTCAGCTCGGATAAACGCATCAGCGGTTTTCCTTGTGGCTGCGGCGCGCGGTAAGACGCTGATACCAGGTGGCGACCAGCGCACTGTCTTCAGGCTGCTCAAGATACGCCGCCAGAAGCTGTCGCACCTGCGCATCCGACCATTGCGGCGCGCGGCGCAGCAGGGGTTCGAGGTCCTTGACCCGGTCACGCCAGCCGAACAACAAAGGGCGGGTTTTCTCGAGGTCGATCAACTGCGCGGCGTAACCGTCAGCGGTGGCCTGCAGGAAAATATGCTTGGGATAAAAACAGCCATGCACCTGCCCCACGCCGTGCAAACGACGCGCAAGCCTGCCGCAGGCCAGCAGGATGGCGCGCTGCTGGGCGTCGCTCGACTGCGGCCAGTGTTCCAGCAACGAGTCCAAATCGTTCCAACCGTCCAGGGCGCGGGTAAGCAACATCGCACGGCGCTCGCCCTTGACCTTGCGCTCGCCGAAGAACACCGCCTGCAAGGCAGGAATGCCCAGCTTGCGGTACAGGCTGATATTACGAAACTCACGGGCAAAACTTGGCTCGCCGAACGGCCGGTACAAGGTACGCGTCAGGTAGTTGCTCTGGCGCTTGAGGTAGTAACCCTGACCCTCAAGTTCCAGGCGATACACGCTGCTCCATCCGTCACCGCTGGTGTTGGGCTCATCCACCGCATCCAGTTGCTTGGCCCACAACGTATCGAAGCTGGCCAGGCCGTTGCGCTCAAGCAAAGCGCGGTCTTCGACCGCGAGGAAGTCACTCATTCACGCCCCTCGAAAAACTTCACCACATGGCGAATCCGTTGTTTGTCTGACGTCGTCAGGTGCGTGCGTTGGCGGTATTGCATGTAGAAACGCAGGCGCTGGGTGGCCGACAGATGATACTTGGCGACCTTGTCCAGGCAGGCCAGGTCTTTGGTAATGCGGTATTTGAGCCAGAAGCCGCGCCAGAAATCGCCGTTGGGACAGTCGATCATGTACAGCGTGCGCTGATCGTCCACCAGCAGGTTGCGCCACTTCAAGTCGTTATGGGTGAAGCGATGGTCGTGCATGGTCCGCGTGTACTCGGCGAGCTGACGGCTGATACCGTCGACCCAGCGAGGGTCTTTCAGACGCGGGTCATTACGTTCGGCCAGCACCGATAAATCCTCGGTCCTGGGCAATTCCCGGGTAATCATTGCACCCCGGTCATAGGCCAGGCCCTTGCGATCCAGGCCCCAGGCCACCACATCGGCGGTCGGAATACCCCATTTGGCGAAGCGCTTGAGGTTCTGCCATTCGGATTTCACCCGCGGTTTGCCCAGGTAGCGGCGCAGGCCTTTGCCGGCGCCAACGTACCGCTTGACGTAATAATTGATCCCGCCGCGCTCCACACGGATCACTTCCGACAGCGGGTCGCGGGTCAGGCGCTCGCCTTGCAGGGCGAACACGGCTTCCAGGCTGCCAAAGTCGTCCGCGAGCGCAGCGTAGGCGGGTTCCAGATTCCAACCCGCCATCAGAGCGCATCCCCGTAACGCTGCTTGCGCGCGTAGAGCTTGTCGGCCTTGCCTTGCAGCCACAGCAACAGAGCGCTTTCCTCGGCGAGTATCTGGCGCAGCGGCTGCTGGAAATAGCCCTTGAGAAAGCGCAGTTTGTCGCGGCGGGTCAGGCCGATGTCCAGCGCCGAGAAGTACAGCGCCGCCAGGTCCTTGTCACGCCAGCGATGGCTGATTTTGTCGCGCGTCTGGGCGCGGTGCAGGTCGATGATCGAGAGCTTGAAGTTATCGGCCGTCACCGGCGTATCGGTGTGCAGCAGGAAGTGGCAGATGTAGCAATCACGGTGGTTGACGCCGCCGCGATGCATCATGCCGGTCATGCGCGCCACTTCAGCGATCAAAGCGCGCTTGAGACGCGGCTGCGGCGGCTGCTTGAGCCAGTCGATGCTGAAGTCTTCCAGGCTGACAGTCGGCGCCAATTCTTCGGTAATGATGAAGGAGTGCTGATCGGCCGGGTTGCTGCCGCGCTCGCCATAGGCCACGGCGGTCATGGTCGGCACGCCCAGTGCCTGCAGGCGCTGGATCGCCAGCCATTCCTGACCGGCGCCCAGCACCGGCAGCTTGGCGGTGACCAGGTTCTTGACGATCTCGCCCCAGCCGATCCCACGGTGGATCTTCACAAAGTAGCCGCGGCCATCCACCTCGGTACGCAGCGTGCGACGCGCCTCCAGTTCACGGTAAACCTCGCCTTGCAGGCGCTCGACAGCGGCGAACGCATCCTGCCCGGCCCAGAGGGTTTTGAACGGTTCGGCAAGCATCAATTTCATCGTTTTGGCTCCGCCAGAATCACATCCGCAGCGTGCTGCGGCATGCTATAGAGGTCGGCCGTCTCGGCGAAGGCCAACCCATTGCGGCCCCAGGCCGCGCGCTGTGCAGAATCAGACAACATCCGCGCCAGGTACCCGTTGAGCTGCGTCTGTTCGAACGGCTCATCCAGGACCAGGCCACTGTCGGCTTCGGCGATGTAATGGGCATAGCCACATACCGCCGAGACCAGCACCGGCAACCCGGCCACCAGGGCTTCGAGCAAGACCGTGCCGGTGTTTTCGTTATACGCCGGGTGGATCAACAGGTCGGCGCCCAGCAGGAAACGCGGGATATCGCTGCGCCCCTTGAGGAACTGCACGTTATCGCCCAAACCCAATGTGGCGCTCTGCAATTGGAATACTTTGGGGTCGTCCTGGCCGATTACAAACAGACGGGTGCGTTTCTTCAATTGCGACGGTAACGCGGCCAGCGCCTTGAGGCTGCGGTCGACGCCCTTGGTCTTGAAGCCCGAACCGATCTGCACCAGCAGCAAGTCGTCCTCGCCCAGGCCGAATTCCTCGCGGAACCCTTCGCGAATCAGAGCTGCATCCGGCGGCGCACGGCGATCCTGGGCAATGCCCGGCGGCAGCAGGTGGAAGCGTTCCAGCGGTGTGGCGTAATGCTTGATGAACAGCGGCTGCTGCACCTCGGAAATCATCAGGATTTCGGTCTTGGCGTCCTTGGCAAACACGGCGCGCTCGTAGTCGGCAAAGTGCTTGTAACGACCAAAATAACGGTACAGCGAATGACGCAGGTTTTGCGCCTTGTCTTCAAAGCAGCCGTCGGCGGCGTAGTACACGTCAAGGTCGGGCATCTTGTTGAAGCCGATCAGTCGATCCACCGGGCGTTTGGCAAGGTCGGCCTTCATCCACGCGCTGAGCTTCTCGTTGCGCCGATGGTTGAAGAATGCCTTGACCGGCGCCACCAGCACTTCAAAGCCCGGCGGGATATCGCCCTCCCAGATCAAGGTGTACACGCGGATTTTATGCCCGCGTTGCTGACACTCCAGGGCGATGCGCATGAAGTCGCGCTGCAGGCCACCGAAGGGAAAATATTTGTACAGTACGAAAGCCAATTGCATCAGTGCAGCTCCTCAGCCAGTAACAACGTGCTCAGCCGGCTCGCTACACGCTCAGGATTGAGGCGCGTGAAGCACAGGGGCGACTCGCGCTTGATGTCGAACCGCCGCAGGTCATCGGCAGTGGGTTGATAAGTGCATTGCTTTTGCAGGCACGGCGCACACGGCCAGTCGCTGGCCAGGTGGATCTGGCCTTTGCCGTAGGCGCCGGTAAGGCCCGGGTTGGTAGGCCCGAACAGCGAAATGGTCGGCACATCCAGCGCAGCCGCCAGATGGCCCAGACCGGTATCCACCGCCACACAGGCACGGGCACCGGCCAACACACGGGCCACGCCCGCCAGGTTCAGTTTTGGCAGCACTTCGGCGTTGGCCAGGCCTTGAGCCAGTCGCTCGGCGCGGGCCTTTTCGACGGCGCTGCCCCACGGCAATTTCACGTCCACGCCCAGGCGACCCAGGCGTTCGGCCAGTTCGCGCCAGTAGGCCTCGGGCCAGTGCTTGGTGTCCCAGGTCGTGCCGTGCAGCAGCAGCACGAAGGGTTTCTTCGGCGGCAGGCCCAGCAGTTTCTCGACGCTCAGGCCATAGTCGCCCAGGCCCTTGGGCAGGTCGTAACCCAACGCCACGGCAAACAGTTGGCGCAGGCGCTCCACGGCATGTTGCCCTCGTGCCACGGCCAGGCGGCGGGAATAAAAGCGCGCCGCCAGGGGTTCGCGTGCCGAGCTTTTATCGAACCCGGCTACCGGCGCCCGCACGTAGCGGGTAAGCCAGGCACTTTTCAACAGGCCCTGGGCGTCGATCACCAGATCATACCGGGTCGACTGCAGCGCCTGTTTGAACCGCCGCCATTCGCCGCTCTTGAGGGTTTGCCAGAGGTTCTTGCGCCAGCGACGAATCGCCACCGGGATCACCTTGTCCACCGCCGGGTGCCAGGTCGGGATTTCAGCGAAGCCTTCTTCCACCACCCAGTCGAAACGGATGCCGGGGATCGCCCGCGCCGCGTCGGTCAGTGCCGGCAAGGCGTGGATCACGTCGCCCAGGGATGAGGTCTTGATTACCAGTACCCGCAACTCAGTGAACCTCGACCACGTCGCCCTGCAACCGCTGCAACGCGTCGGTCACCGGCTGCGGCAGCAATTGGCGCAGGCAATTGTAGTGGCCGAAACGGCAGGTGCGCTCAAAACAGGGGCTGCAATCCAGGCCCAGGCGCACCACTTCGACCTTGTCCGCCAGGGGCGGGGTGAAGCCGGGTGACGTCGAGCCGTACACCGCCACCAAGGGACGGTTCAGCGCGGCGGCAACGTGCATCAGGCCGGAATCGTTGGACACCACCGCGTCGGCGCACGACAGCAAGTCGATGGCCTCGGCCAGGGACGTTTCGCCGCTGAGGTTCACCGCCTCTTCGCGCAGGCCCGGAATCAGGCGCTGGCGAATATCCTCACCCACCGAATGATCGTTCTTCGAGCCAAACAGCCACACCTGCCAGCCTTCGCGAATCCTGGTCTCGGCGACCTTGGCGTAATGCTCCGACGGCCAGCGCTTGGACTCGCCGAACTCGGCGCCCGGGCACAGCGCCAATACCGGGCGATCCAGCGTCAGGCCGAACTTGGCCAGCGCCGCAGCGCGGGTCAGCGGGTCAATCTGCAAGCTGGGGCGCGGGTACGGCTTGGGCAGTTCAGCGCCCGGTTCGTAGGCCAGGGCCATGAAACGTTCGATCATCAGCGGGTAGCGGGCTTTATCCAGGGTGCGTACGTCATTGAGCAGCACGTAGCGAAACTCGCCGCGCCAGCCGGTACGCTTGGGGATGCCGGCAAAAAACGGCACCAGCGCCGACTTCAGCGAGTTGGGCAACAGGATGGCCTGGTCGTACTGGCCGGCCATGGCTTTGCCGATGCGACGGCGGGTCGCCAATTCCAGCGCGCCATGGCCGAGCGGAAAGCTCAAGGCCTTGCGCACTTGCGGCATGCGCTCAAGGATCGGCCGGCTCCACTCAGGGGCGAGCACGTCGATCTGGCAGTCCGGATAGCGCAGCCGCAGGCACTGGAACAGTGTCTGCGCCATCACCATGTCTCCGACCCAGCTGGGCCCAACGATCAGAATATTCATGTCATTTCCACAAACGATGCGGGGAGGCTTATGCCTCCCCGCCCTAATAGTGTTTCAGCTCAAGCCCAGCGTTTGCCAGATTCGCATCACCTGTCGCCGTTCGTCGGCGAACTGGTCGCCGGCCACCGTACCGGCCTCGTTCTGCAAGGCTTGGCGGTGCGCGGCTGAGCGGTAGGCCTTATACACTTCACGCAGCAAGTGAGCATCGGCGGCGGGCATCAGCCCGACCTGCTCCAGGCCCTCGAGGATGCGGATATTGTCGGTGTAGCGCAGCAACGATGGATGTTGCGCAGACCACGCCAAAGCGGCGTATTGCACCATAAATTCAATATCGACGATACCTCCGGCGTCCTGCTTGAGGTCGAACAGCGCCGTGGCTTCGAAGGCATTGGCGCCCCTGCCGGCCGCCGTGGCCTTGGTACCCAGGTTATCGCGCATCTTGGCGCGCATCTCGCTGACCTCCTGGCGCAGCTTGGCCAGATCCCGCTCACGCCCCAACACGTTGGCGCGCACCTGCTCGAATGCATGGCCCACATCCTGGCTGCCGACCAGGACGCGTGCGCGAATCAGCGCCTGATGCTCCCAGGTCCAGGCTTCATTTTGTTGATAGCGGTCGAATGCGCCCAGCGAACTGACCAGCAAGCCGGACGCACCTGAAGGTCGCAGACGCATATCCACTTCGTACAACTGGCCGGAGTTGGTCTGGGTGGTCAGCAGGTGAATGATGCGCTGGCCCAGGCGCGTGAAAAACTGCGCGCCGTCGATCGGCTTGGCGCCGTCGGTCTCGGCCTGCGGGTCGCCGTCATGGATAAACACCAGGTCCAGGTCCGAACCATGCCCCAGTTCGATACCGCCGACTTTTCCATAACCGACAATGATGAACCCGGGATCGCACAGGCTGCCGTCCAGCCGTTGCGGTGAGCCGTGGCGGGCAACAGTCTGGCGCCAGGCCAGGGCCAGCACTTGCTCGAGAATGGCCTCGGCGAGCCAGGTGAGGTAGTCGCTGACTTTCATCAACGGCAGGCTGCCGGCGATTTCCGACGCCGCCACGCGCAGACGGTGCGCCAGCTTGAAATGGCGCAGCGCTTCCATCTGCTGCTCGAGGTCGTCCTCGGGGATGCGTGTGAGGCGCTCGCGCAACTCGGCAGCCAGTTCCGGCGCCAGCGGCGGTTTGAACAAGCGTCCTTCGTTGAGCAATTCATCCAGCAACAGCGGAAAGCGCGTGATCTGCTCGGCGATCCACGGGCTCGCGGCGCACAGGGTCAGCAGACGGCGCAGGGCGTCGGGATTCTCGGTGAGCAGCACCAGGTAAGCGGAACGCCGGGCGACGGCTTCCACCAGGGGCAATACGCGCTCCAGCACCAGGTCCGGATTGGCGTGTTCGACAGCCTGGGCCAGCAAACGCGGGATAAACGCATCCAGGCGCTCGCGACCGAGGCGCTGCATGGCGCGCAGTTGCGGACTACCGCGCAGGCCGGCCAGGGCTTTGAGGGCCTTGGGCGCGTCAGTAAAGCCGCCTTCGCCCAATTGGCGGCAGGCCGCGTCGTCGTCCTGGGACTCTTCCCACAGCGGCAGCCACTCCCCGCCGACGACCAACTCGCTTTCTTCACCCTCTTCTTCATCAGGGTCGGCAATCACTTGGCGGAAATGCCAATCCACCCGCCCACGCCAATACATCAAGCGCTCGTGGAACGCGGCCCAATCGGCAAAGCCCAGCATGAAGGCAATACGCGCCTGGTCTTCGGGGCTGTCCGGGAGCATTTGGGTCTGGCGGTCGGCAATCGCCTGGATCGCGTGTTCGGTGTAACGCAGGAATTCGTAGCCATTGCGCAGCTCGGCAATCACCGCTGGCGGCAGGTAGCCCTGGCCTTCCAGGGTGCCGAGCACGTTCAACAGCGGGCGTTGCTGCAGGCTGAGGTCGCGACCACCGTGGATCAGTTGAAACGCCTGGGCGATAAATTCCACCTCGCGAATACCGCCCGAACCCAACTTGATATTGTCGGCCATGCCCTTGCGCCGCACTTCCTGCTGGATCAACTGCTTCATGGTGCGCAGCGCTTCGATGGCCGAGAAGTCCAGGTAACGGCGATAGACGAACGGGCGCAGCATGTCGAGCAGTTGCGCGCCGGCCACCTGGTCTCCGGCGACGACGCGGGCCTTGATCATGGCGTAGCGTTCCCAGTCGCGGCCCTGGTCCTGGTAGTACTGCTCCAGCGCGTTGAAGCTGAGTACCAGCGCACCCGACGAACCGTAGGGGCGCAGGCGCATGTCGACGCGAAAGACGAAACCGTCGACGGTCATCGGGTCGAGGGCCTTGATCAATTTTTGACCAAGACGGATGAAAAACTCCTGGTTATCCAGGGCGCGCTTGACCCCTACTGTCTCGCCGCCTTCGGGGTAGGCGAAGATCAGGTCGATATCCGACGACAGGTTCAGCTCCACGGCCCCGAGCTTGCCCATGCCGAGGATGACCATGTGCTGCGCCTCGCCGCTGCGCCGCCCGGTGGGCGTGCCGAACTGCACGCAATGGCGCTGGTACAGCCACTGGTAGGCCTGGTCGATACAGGCGTCGGCCATGTCGGAGAGGTCGCGACAGGTTTGCACCAGGTCTGCCTGGCGGGTCAGGTCGCGCCAAATGATGCGCACCTGCTGGCGCGTGCGCTGGCGGCGCAGCACACGGCCCATCTGCTCTTCTGTATCGGCCTGTTGCACGGCACCGGCAATCTGCCCGCACAGTTCACCCGGCGCAAAACCCCGGTCCAGCTCGCCCCAGGCCACCAGCTCGAGCAACATCAAAGGGTCACGAACACTCTGTTCAATCACGAAATCACTGGCGGCGCACACCCGCGCGAAGTCGGCCCAGCGTTGCGGCGTCCAGCCAGAAAGGCCATGATCGTCATCCAGCGCGGCCACGGCGTCACGAAATGACTGCTCGGCCCGGCTGGCGTAAGGCAACAGAATGGCCGGCAGTTCGGCCAGCGTAGGAAGGCTCATGGTCTATCCTTGATCGGCGGGTAAATGGCGTGTAGTTGTGAACGCAGGAGCCCTGCTCGATGAAGGACTGTCGAACAAAAGTTAGAAATAGCTGAAATTAAATTAATCTTGGCAGGCAACATCAAACTTTCACCTTTTCTTGTTCGCAATAGACCAACAATAACGATTATGCTCACCAGCCAGACCGAGCCATACGCTCGGTCTTGTGTAGTTTTACTACTCGTATATACATTCGAAAGGCTGAAATGGCCGACGATTTGTAGTAAAACTACAGGACGCCGAAGCAACCTTCGGCCATCCAAGAATTTATGTCGTCTGCCCACAAGGCCAGTCGCAAACTTCAGGCAACCGATTCTGGTAGCCTTTCCGCCCTGGAGCAAGCCATGCAAGACCTCGATCCCGTCGAAACCCAGGAATGGCTGGACGCCCTGGAATCGGTTCTCGACAAAGAAGGCGAAGACCGTGCTCATTACCTGATGACCCGTATGGGCGAACTCGCGACCCGCAGCGGCTCGCAGTTGCCTTACGCCATCACCACGCCATACCGCAACACCATCCCCGTTACCCACGAAGCACGCATGCCTGGCGACCTGTTCATGGAACGCCGCATTCGCTCGCTGGTACGCTGGAACGCCATGGCGATGGTAATGCGCACGAACTTGAAAGATTCGGACCTGGGCGGTCACATCTCCAGCTTCGCTTCCAGCGCAACCCTGTATGACATCGGCTTCAACTACTTCTTCCAGGCCCCGACCGACGAACACGGCGGCGACCTGATCTACTTCCAGGGTCACACCTCGCCAGGCGTCTACGCCCGTGCGTTCATGGAAGGTCGCATCAGCGAAGAACAAATGAACAACTTCCGCCAGGAAGTCGACGGTCAGGGCCTGTCGTCCTACCCGCACCCTTGGCTGATGCCTGATTTCTGGCAGTTCCCGACGGTATCCATGGGCCTGGGCCCGATCCAGGCGATCTACCAGGCACGCTTCATGAAGTACCTGGAAGCCCGTGGCTTCATCCCCGAAGGCAAGCAGAAAGTCTGGTGCTTCCTGGGCGACGGCGAGTGCGACGAGCCGGAATCCCTGGGCGCCATCTCCCTGGCCGGCCGCGAGAAGCTGGACAACCTGATCTTCGTCATCAACTGCAACCTGCAGCGCCTCGACGGCCCGGTTCGCGGCAACGGCAAGATCATCCAGGAACTCGAAGGCGTGTTCCGCGGCGCTCACTGGAACGTGACCAAAGTCATCTGGGGCCGTTTCTGGGACCCACTGCTGGCCAAGGACGTCGACGGTATCCTGCAACGTCGCATGGACGAAGTCATCGACGGCGAGTACCAGAACTACAAGGCCAAAGACGGCGCGTTCGTTCGCGAGCACTTCTTCAACACGCCTGAAATCAAGGCGATGGTTGCCGACCTGTCCGACGACGAGATCTGGAAACTCAACCGTGGCGGCCACGACCCGTACAAGGTCTACGCGGCGTACCACGAAGCGGTCAACCACAAGGAACAACCGACCGTCATCCTGGCCAAGACCATCAAGGGTTATGGCACCGGTGCCGGCGAAGCGAAGAACACCGCGCACAACACCAAGAAAGTCGACGTCGACAGCCTGAAGCTGTTCCGCGACCGCTTCGACATCCCGGTCAAGGACGAAGAGCTGGAGAACCTGCCGTTCTTCAAGCCGGAGCCGAACAGCGCCGAAGCTCGCT
This sequence comes from Pseudomonas sp. 28 E 9, assembly GCF_900004785.1. Lineage (NCBI taxonomy): Bacteria > Pseudomonadati > Pseudomonadota > Gammaproteobacteria > Pseudomonadales > Pseudomonadaceae > Pseudomonas > Pseudomonas sp. 28 E 9. The sequence continues at coordinate 254,176 of NZ_CVTK01000054.1, forward strand.
ACCTCAGCGAGCGCCGTAGCGCCCTGGGCGGTTTCGTGCCGCAACGCCGCGCCAAGAGCATGAGCATCCCGACGCCGCCACTCGATACCCTCAAGGCTATCCTGGACGGCTCGGGCGACCGTGAAATCTCCACCACCATGGCCTTCGTGCGCATCCTTGCGCAACTGGTCAAGGACAAGGAAATCGGTTCGCGCATCGTACCGATCATCCCGGACGAAGCCCGTACCTTCGGTATGGAAGGCATGTTCCGTCAGTTGGGCATCTACTCCTCCGTCGGCCAGCTCTATGACCCGGTCGATAAAGACCAGGTGATGTTCTACAAGGAAGACAAGAAGGGCCAGATCCTCGAGGAAGGCATCAACGAAGCGGGCGCCATGAGCTCCTTCATCGCTGCCGGTACGTCGTACTCCAGCCACAACCAGCCGATGCTGCCGTTCTACATTTTCTACTCGATGTTCGGCTTCCAGCGCATTGGCGACCTGGCATGGGCAGCCGGCGACAGCCGTACCCGTGGCTTCCTGATCGGCGGTACCGCCGGCCGCACCACGCTGAATGGCGAAGGCCTGCAACACGAAGACGGTCACAGCCACATCCTGGCTGCCACCATCCCGAACTGCCGCACCTTTGATCCAACCTACGGCTACGAGCTGGCGGTGATCATCCAGGACGGCATGAAAAAGATGACCGAAGAGCAGCAGGACGTTTTCTACTACATTACCGTGATGAACGAGTCCTACCAGCAGCCAGCGATGCCGGCCGGCGTGGAAGAAGGCATCATCAAGGGCATGTACCTGCTCGAGGAAGACACCAAGGAAGCGGCGCACCACGTACAGCTGATGGGCTCCGGCACCATCCTGCGCGAAGTGCGTGAAGCGGCGAAGATCCTGCGTGACGAATTCAACGTCGGCGCCGACGTGTGGAGCGTGACCAGCTTCAACGAACTGCGTCGCGACGGCCTGGCCGTAGAGCGCAGCAACCGCCTGCACCCTGGCCAGAAGCCAGCCAAGAGCTATGTCGAAGAATGCCTGGCCGGCCGTAAGGGTCCAGTCATCGCCTCTACCGACTACATGAAACTGTTTGCGGAACAAATTCGCCAGTGGGTCCCGTCCAAGGAATTCAAAGTCCTGGGCACCGACGGTTTCGGTCGCAGTGACAGCCGCAAGAAGCTGCGTCACTTCTTCGAAGTCGACCGTCACTTCGTGGTGTTGGCAGCCCTGGAAGCCTTGGCTGACCGTGGTGAGATCGAACCCAAGGTGGTGGCTGACGCCATCGTCAAGTTCGGGATCAACCCGGAAAAACGCAACCCACTGGACTGCTGAGGAGATTTTTTGTGAGCGAACTCATTCGCGTACCTGACATCGGCAGCGGTGAAGGTGAAGTAATCGAGCTGTTTGTGAAGGTCGGCGACACCGTCGAAGCCGACCAGAGCATCCTGACCCTGGAGTCGGACAAGGCGAGCATGGAAATCCCTGCTCCCAAGGCCGGCGTGGTCAAGAGCCTGAAAGTGAAGCTGGGCGACCGCCTGAAAGAAGGCGACGAACTGCTGGAGCTGGAAATCGAAGGTGCTGCCGATGCAGCGCCTGCGGCTGCCGCTCCGGCCGCCGCTGCACCTGCACCTGCACCTGCACCTGCTGCTGAAAAGCCTGCCGCTGCCGCCGAGGCCCCAGCGGCCCCGGCTGCCGCACCTGCCGCCGCCAGCGTCCAGGACATTCACGTCCCGGACATCGGCTCGTCGGGCAAGGCCAAGATCATCGAGCTGCTGGTCAAGGTCGGCGACACCGTCGAAGCCGACCAGTCGCTGATCACCCTGGAGTCCGACAAGGCCTCCATGGAAATCCCATCGCCGGCTGCCGGCGTGGTGGAAAGCATTGCGGTCAAGCTGGAAGACGAAGTCGGCACCGGTGACTTCATCCTCAAGCTGAAAGTACAAGGCGCTGCGCCTGCGGCCGCTCCGGCAGCGGCCGCCGCTCCGGCTGCCAAGGCTGAAGCTGCTCCGGCTGCTGCCGCCCCTGCACCTGCTGCAAAAGCTGAGGCCGCTCCGGCCCCTGCTGCTGCCGCCCCCGCGCCAAGCGGTGCCAAGGTTCACGCCGGCCCGGCTGTACGCCAACTGGCCCGTGAATTCGGCGTCGAGCTGAGCGCCGTCTCGGCCAGCGGTCCTCACGGTCGCGTGCTGAAGGAAGACGTGCAGGCTTACGTCAAGGCCATGATGCAGAAGGCCAAGGAAGCGCCAGCTGCCGGTGGCGCTACCGGGGGCTCGGGCATTCCGCCGATCCGTACCGTGGATTTCAGCCGTTTCGGCGAAATCGAAGAAGTGCCGATGACCCGCCTGATGCAAATCGGCGCGGCCGGCCTGCACGCCAGCTGGCTGAACATCCCGCACGTGACTCAGTTCGACCAGGCCGATATCACCGACCTGGAAGCCTTCCGCGTTGCGCAGAAAGCCGTGGCCGAGAAGGCCGGCGTGAAGCTGACCGTGCTGCCCCTGCTGCTCAAGGCCTGTGCACACCTGCTCAAGGAACTGCCGGAATTCAACAGCTCGCTGGCGCCAAGCGGCAAAGCGATCATCCGCAAGAAGTACGTGAACATCGGCTTTGCGGTCGACACCCCTGACGGCCTGCTGGTACCGGTCATCAAGAACGTCGACCAGAAGAGCCTGCTGCAACTGGCTGGCGAAGCGGCTGCGTTGGCCGCCAAGGCCCGCGACAAGAAGCTCACCCCGGACGACATGCAGGGCGCATGCTTCACCATCTCCAGCCTCGGGCACATTGGCGGTACGGGCTTCACGCCAATCGTCAACGCGCCGGAAGTGGCGATCCTGGGTGTGTCCAAGGCGACTATCCAGCCGGTGTGGGACGGTAAAGCGTTCCAGCCCAAGCTGATGCTGCCACTGTCGCTGTCCTACGATCACCGCGTGATCAACGGCGCCGCAGCGGCACGCTTCACCCAGCGCCTGAGCCAGTTGCTCAACGACATCCGCACCATCCTGCTGTAAGCCGCAACGGCCTCCCCTGGCGGGAGGCCATTGCCGCCTCGATTTCCGAGCGCCACGCTCGTACCTCAACCCCGCCACTTGGCGGGGCTTTTTTTGGGTTTTTTGTACACACAGGACAGGCTTGTACACCTTCTGTCACCCTGATTGCAGAAATCCCCCGGGTGGCCGATAACACCCTTATAGCACTTAGCCTTCATCCTCTCTTGTCAGTGCGTGCCGCATGATGCAACCTTGCCGCAAGCAACAGTAAAAGAGGGCGTGAGCCCGGCGCCGTGCGCATTTTCCCAAGCGAGTTTCCCCCATGAAAAGCCAACCCGATGTTGCCCGAATGGCGACCGAGGTAGTGACGCAATTACCGGTGCCTTCGCGCCTCGGTATGCTGCGTTTCGAGCGGCTGAATGAGGCAAGCTGGGCGCTGCTCTACCTTGACCCCAATTGCGAGCGCCAATTCGGCTTGCCGGCGGTCGAACTGTGCGCCCTGCTGGGCACGCCGTACGCCAGCCTGATGGAGCCCCAGGCGCGCTATCAACTGCACGACGCGATCCAGCAGCAACTGAGCCACAGCGCCCACTACCTGGTGCGCTACACCCTGCACACCAGCGATGGCCCGCTGAGCCTGCTCGAAATGGGCGAGGCCTACAAACAGCACAACCGTCACCTGCTGCGCGGCTACCTGATGGTGGTGGATGGCCTGTTCAGCGAACTGCCCGTCACGGTGCCGACCGCCGACCTGGAAAACCAGAACAGCCGCCTGCAAATCGCCCTGGAACTCAACCAGCGTGCGCAGCAGGAGCAACTGCAGCACCTGGAGCGGGTACGCGCCCAGCAGGAGCTGATCCTGCTGCTGGCCCGCCAGCGCTACACCACGCCCAATTCGCTGCAAGAAGCCGCCGAACTGATCACCCGCAGCGCCTGCGACATCTATCAGATCGATCGCGCCAGCATCTGGAATCTGGACGGCCAGCACCTGGTGCCGATTTCGGCCTATCTGCGCGCCGATCAACGCCACTATCTGCCCGAAGCGATCGACGCCAGCTGCTTCCCCGACTACCTCGAAGCCCTGCACAGCAGCCGCGCCATCGATGCCACCCATGCCGTGCAAGACCCGCGCACCCGGGAAATGGCCGAAAGCCTGATCGCCAAGGATGTCCACGCCATGCTCGACGCGAGCATCCGCGTGGATGGCCAGGTCGTCGGCGTGCTGTGCCTGGAGCAAAGCGGCAGTTCGCGGGCATGGCAGTCCGATGAGATCGCCTTTGCCGGCGAACTGGCGGACCAGTTCGCCCAAGTCATCAACAACCATAACCGGCGCACCGCCACCAGCGCCCTGCACCTGTTCCAGCGCGCGGTGGAACAGAGCGCCAACGCCTTTCTGCTGGTCAATTGCGATGGTGTGGTGGAGTACGTCAACCCAAGCTTTACCGCCATTACCCAGTACAGCGCCGAAGAGGTGCATGGCCACCGCCTGGCGCAGTTGCCGGCCCTGGAGAACCTCAGCGAATTGCTGTTCGACGCGCCGTCGGTCCTGGCCAAAAGCAACAGCTGGCAAGGCGAATTCAAAAGCCGGCGCAAAAACCTGGAACCCTACTGGGGCCAGTTGTCGATTTCCAAGGTATATGGCGACAACCGTGAGTTGACCCATTACATCGGCATCTACGAAGACATTACCCAGACCAAGCTGGCGCAACAGCGCATCGAACGCCTGGCCTACACCGACAACCTGACCAACCTGGGCAATCGCCCGGCGTTCATCCGCAACCTCGATGAGCGCTTTGCCCGCGACAGCGACAGCCCGATCAGCCTGCTGCTGGTGGACATCGACAACTTCAAGCGGATCAACGACAGCCTCGGCCACCAGACCGGTGACAAGCTGCTGATCAGCCTGGCCCGTCGTCTGCGCAACAGTTTGAGCAGCGGCGGCAGCCTGGCGCGCTTTGCCAGTAACGAGTTTGCGGTGCTGCTTGACGATGCCGACATGGAGACCGGCCAGCAGGTGGCCAGCCAGTTACTGGCCACCCTCGACAAACCGATGTTCGTCGACAACCAGTTGATCAGCGTGACCGGCTCCGTGGGCCTCGCCTGCGCGCCGCTGCACGGGCGCGACCCGCAGACCCTGATGCGCAACGCCGGCCTGGCCCTGCACAAGGCCAAGGCCAACGGCAAACACCAGGTACAGGTGTTTACCGAAGCGCTGAATGCCGAGGCGAGCTACAAGCTGTTTGTGGAAAACAACCTGCGCCGCGCCCTGACCCAGAATGAGCTGGACGTGTTCTACCAGCCCAAGCTGTGCCTGCGCAGTGGTCGCCTGCTGGGCATGGAAGCGCTGTTGCGCTGGAACCACCCGGAAAAGGGCATGATCCGCCCCGACCAGTTCATCAGCGTGGCCGAAGAGACCGGCTTGATCATCCCCATCGGCAAATGGGTCGCCCGGCAGGCATGCCGCATGAGCCGTCGATTGACGGCCGCGGGCCTGGGTAATTTGCAGGTGGCGATCAACCTGTCGCCCAAGCAGTTTTCCGACCCGGACCTGGTGGCTTCGATTGCCACGATCCTCAAGGAAGAGCAATTGCCGGCCAATCTGCTGGAGCTGGAGCTGACCGAAGGCCTGCTGCTGGAAGCCACCGAAGACACGCGCCAGCAACTGGACCAACTGAAGAGTTTTGGCCTGACCCTGGCCATGGACGACTTCGGTACCGGTTACTCGTCGCTGAGCTACTTGAAAAAATTCCCCATCGACATCATTAAGATCGACCGCAGCTTTATCCACGAAATCCCGGATAACCAGGACGACATGGAGATCACCTCGGCGGTCATCGCCATGGCCCACAACCTCAAGCTCAAGGTGGTGGCCGAAGGCATCGAGACCGCCGAGCAACTGGCGTTCCTGCGCCGGCATCGTTGCGACGTGGGCCAGGGCTATCTGTTCGACCGGCCAATCCCCGGTGCAGAACTGCTGGAGAAGCTTAAACGCTATCCACGCGGGCCAATCGCCTGACAGCGCGGTAACTCTCGGGCACACTGGCTGTCTGAAAATTTACTGTTACTCAACCTGACGAGAGGACTGATCATGGTCTTGCGCTCGGAAATTCTGGTGAACAAAAACGTGCTGCCTACTCAAGAACAAGCCTTGCCCGGCCGTGAAACCCCGATGGCATTGCCCGAAACTCACTTCGTCAACGGCAACCCGTTGCTGGGCCCTTTTACCGACGACGTCGGTTTCGCGATCTTCGGTCTTGGTTGTTTCTGGGGCGCCGAGCGCAAATTCTGGGAGCGCGACGGGGTGGTCAGTACCGTGGTCGGCTACGCCGGCGGCTTCACGCCGAACCCGACCTACGAAGAAGTCTGCTCGGGCCTGACCGGCCACAGCGAAGTGGTGCTGGTGGTGTATGACCAGGCCAAAGTGAAATACGAAGACCTGCTGAAGATGTTCTGGGAACTGCACAACCCGACCCAGGGCATGCGCCAGGGCAACGACATCGGCAGCCAATACCGCTCGGTGATCTATGCCACCACGCCGGAGCAACTGGCAGCGGCCAAGGCCAGTGCCGAGGCGTATCAGCAAGAACTGACCAAGGCCGGCCTGGGTGAGATCACCACCGAAATCGACGAAGCGCCGACGGTGTACTTCGCCGAGGCGTATCACCAGCAATACCTGGCGAAGAACCCGCAGGGCTATTGCGGCATCGGCGGCACCGGCGTGACCTGCCCGATCTGACGCCGATCTCTGTAGGAGCGAGCTTGCTCGCGAAAAACCTGAGAGCGCCGCAGGGCGTCAGGTTTCCCGCGTTATCGTTAACGATTTTCGCGAGCAAGCTCGCTCCTACAATTGGTTATTCGGCGATAAGCCAATCCATCTGCCACCCGCCCTGGGTCTGGCCAAGTTGCTTGGACAGCCACGGCAGCAGTTCGCGCAATTCCTCTTCCAGACCCCAAGGCGGATTGGCAATCGCCAGGCCCGAGCCGGTCAGGGTGTTGGGCGTGTCCAGCGGGTGCACCAGCAATTCCACGCGCAGCAACTTCGGTGCGCCGGTGCCGGCCAGGTCCTGGTAAAAGCGGCGCAACATGCGCTGATCCTTCACCGGGTACCAGATCGCTGCGACGGTCTGGCGCATGCGGCTCACGGCTTCCTTGAGGGACGCCGCGCAGCGCTGCATTTCGTCGAGCTTTTCGAACGGTGGGTCGATCAGCATCAGCGCGCGTTTTTCCGGTACTGGCAACAAGGCGCGCGGCACATGCCAGCCTTCGCCCAGGTGCACTTTGACCCGGCGATCACCCTTCATGCTGTCCTTGAGCAGCACGCCGTCTTCCGGGTGTTTTTCGTTGAGCAACACACGGTCCTGAGGCCGCGTCAGGCGCCGCGCCAGCTCCGGCGAGCCCGGGTAGTAGCGCAACTGGCCATCCGGGTTCATCTCGTGCAGCACGCGCATGTAATCGGCGGTGAGCGGCGGCAGGTCGTTGGCGCCCCACAGGCGGGCGATGCCTTCCAGGTATTCACCGGTGCGGTTGGCCTGGTCACCCTGCAGGTCGTACAGACCAATGCCGGCGTGGGTATCGAGGTAGGCGAACGGCTGCTCCTTGCGCGACATCAGGGCGATGAGGCGGGTCAAGGTCAGGTGTTTGAAGACATCGGCGTGGTTGCCGGCGTGAAAGGCGTGACGATAATTCATGGTTGCTCCTGCGCAGGGGGCGAAGTTTACCTTCTACCGGCGCAAAGGTGCAGGGCCGCATGGCGGGTTGGCGTCTTTGTCTAACTCAGCTGCGACTGGAGGTAATCGACCAGCGCAGCATGACTGGCCACCCGCCTGCGCACGAACCAGCCCAGTTTGTGCTGCAAGGTGGCCAGCGTGAAGGCCGCACACAGATCAGGACGCTGCGCTTGCAGCCATTGCAGCAGGTTGTCGATCAGCACGCCCGGCGACTGTTCCTCCAGGTGCTTGAGCAACGACGCAGGCACTCGCCACCACGGGCACGCTTGAGCTGGCGTGGCCGGTCCAGTTGCCACCGTCAGCGGCCGGCCATTGATCAGGTAACGCCCAAACACCGGCAGGATCTCGCCTGCCTGATCACCCAAGTGCTGCCACATCGGCTCAAACCGGGCGCCGTCCCAGAAGCGGAAAAACACCGCCTGGTCATTGGGCAGGAACACCTTGCTCAAGCCTTGCAGGTGGGCGAGCACGCTTTCCAGTGGGCTGGAAGATACCGCCAGCCACCCCCAATCGTCGGCTGGCGCGGCGGCTACCCAATCGAGAAACGCGCTGCCCGGCTCGACGATGCCCACGTAAGGCATCACCGCCTCCCACTGGGCGTAGGCCGTGCCTGTCCAGATCGCTTGGGGCAGCGGCCCCGCCGCCGTGGCTTGCCAGGCAGCGAGCGGCCTGGCGTCGCTGGCATTGCCGAGTACGGCATAAATTCGCTCATCGGCAAGCAAAGGGCACTGCGCCAGCCAAGTGCGGGGGTCCATGGGTGTGCGCATCAGGAAACACTCCGTGCATGCCCGCTGATATCGCACTGCCCGGCCCGGCAACGCTCGCACTCCTCGCAAAACGGCGCACTGCGCTTGAGGGTGGCTACCTGCACAGGGCTCAGGGGGAGCGGGATAACCGCCTGCAGCGCTTCCTTCAAACCAGGCGTCAACGGCGCCGTCGTAGCGGCAGGCGCCCCGCCAGGCTGGATCGGCACACTGCTGAAAATGCCGCCCGCCGACAGCGTGATCGACTGCCCTCCCGCCTGAATCGTAACGCTGGCCCCCGCATCGATGACGATGCTCTGCCCTGCCCCCAATTGAAGGGTGCAACCGGCACGCATGTGCTGCGAACCGCCGATCACCAGGTGGTCATCCTGCTTGAGTTCAGTCAGGCGATTGCCGTGGGTGATGCGTTGCTCTTCGCCCTGCAACTCATGGTGCGACTCGCCGCCCACCGTAACCCGGCGCTGGTTATCGACCTGCACCTGCTGGTCACGCAACACGTGCTGGGTCCAGTCGCGCTGGGCGCGCAGGTAAATTTCCTCGGCGCCCTTGCGGTCCTCGATGCGCAGTTCGTTGTAGCCGCCACCACCGGGGCTGCTCTGGCTGCGAAAGATACTGCGAGTCTTGTCCGCCGGCAGATCGAGGGGCAAACGATTCGCCGCGTTGGGCAGGCAGCCCATCACCAGCGGCATGTCCACGTCGCCATCGACGAAGCCCACCAGCACTTCCATGCCGACGCGCGGGGTCAGCACCGCCCCGTAACGATCATGGGCCCAGCCGCTCGCCACGCGCAGCCAGCAACTGGAGTGTTCGTTGTGTTCCCCGTCGCGATCCCAGGCCATCTGCACCTTGACCCGACCGTATTCGTCGCAGTGCACCTCACTGCCGACAGGCCCGGTGACCACCGCGTTCTGGTAACCCGACAGCTGCGGCCGGGTCATGATCACAGGCGTTCGGAACGGCACCTCCCAAGGCGTCACGACAAATTCGTTGCTGTAGCCTGCGGGCACGTCATCCCCATAAGTCTCAGGCGCAGACTCCTCCAATACTTGCGGCTGCTGCCCGGTATGGTGCAGCTGGGTGACCAGCCACAGGTCATTCCACTCCTGACGCGGGTGATCGGCCATCTTCAGAAACTGTCCGGTGACCAGGGCCGGCTGGTCGCTGATGCCGCTGGCCTGGCGAAAGTCACTGCGATGGCGCTCCAACACACGTTGCGCCAGGTACTTGCCGTGCGCTCGATCCGTAAAATCACCAGGGTAGCGTTGTTCGTCGAGGGTCGGGCGTTGCCCGCTGGAGGCCGTGCCTTCCAATACCAGGCCGGGCTTTTTGAAGTCGTAGGCCCGCAGGTTCACGCCGGCAGTGCGGGTTTCGAGCCGCAACATAAAGCGCTTGATCGCGGGGGCCCCGGCCACCATCCCGGAACCGGCCAAGTAAGACGTGTCCTGGTCCGGCTGCCTGAACACGCTCTGGTCATCGCCAAACACCAGCAAGTGGCGCTCGGGACTGTGCTGAAAGTGGTAGTGAATGCCCGACTCAACGCACAGGCGCTGGATGAACTGCAAATCGGTTTCGTCGAACTGAACACAGTATTCGCGCTCGGGATATTGACCGCTCAGGCGAAACACGAAGGTATCGGCCTGGATTTCCTGAGCCTCCAGCACCCGCGCAATGATCTGCGGCACGGTTTTTTGCTGAAATATCCGTTGGTGAGTGCTGTGTTCCAGATACGCCAACTGCGGTACCAGGGTGATCTGGTAACGGGTCAGGCGCTTGCCCGAATCGCCTTGCGCGACGCGGTAAACCTGGCCATGAATGCCATGGCCCTGAGCGTCGAACCCCAGGAATGCCTGGCGGTGCAGAAGGCTGTCGAGGTCAAGGTCGGGTTGTTCGCTGACCAACTCAAGGTCAAAGCGAAAGGGCAGGCTGATAAATTCATCGCCCATGAATCCATGAACCTTGAAATCACAAGGCTCCCCATCCAGGGTCAGATTGAAGGCACTTTGATTGGCAGGAGCGAACATCCGGTGTTTCTCTGCGAAGGGTGAGTGAGCGATTCTGCAACAGCCGCTTACCGAGTCGGGCACTGCTCCGGAAAATAAGTAAGGTCCTACATCGGCGATGCCGGAATCCTCAAGGTCTGATCGCTCAGGCAAAAAAAAGGCCCGCATCCATCGGACGCAGGCCTTCTTTTCGATGACCGGGCGATCAACGCCCAGCGGTATTACTTGTTGAGGTTGTAATCTTTTTCCGCCGCATCAAAGCGCTCGACCATACCGGCAGTCGGTGCACCCATCTTGCTCACGAAGTAGATCGCCAGGCTGGCGAAGATGAAGCCTGGGATGATTTCGTACAGGCCGAGCAACTCGAAGTGTTTCCACACGATCACGGTGATTGCGCCCACCAGGATGCCGGCCAGTGCGCCGTTGCGGGTCATGTGTTTCCAGATGACCGAGATCAGCACCACAGGACCGAAGGCAGCGCCGAAACCGGCCCAGGCGTAGCTGACCAGGCCCAGCACGCGGTTTTCCGGGTTGGCGGCCATGGCGATGGCGATCAAGGCCACCACCAGCACCATGATCCGACCGACCCATACCAGTTCAAGCTGGGAAGCGTCCTTGCGCAGGAAGGCCTTGTAGAAATCTTCGGTCAGGGCGCTGGAGCACACCAGCAACTGGCAGCTCAGGGTGCTCATCACGGCCGCGAGGATGGCCGACAGCAGGACACCGGCAATCCATGGGTTGAACAGGATCTTGGCCAGTTCGATAAACACGCGCTCAGGGTTTTCGGTCACGGGACCGGCCACCTCGGGATGCGCCGAGAAGTAAGCGATGCCGAAGAAGCCCACCGCCACCGTGCCACCCAGGCACAGAATCATCCAGGTCATGGAGATACGGCGCGCGTTGGCAATCGACTTCACCGAATCCGCCGCCATGAACCGCGCGAGAATGTGCGGCTGGCCGAAGTAACCCAGGCCCCAGCCCATCAGCGAGATGATCCCGATGAAAGTGGTGTTTTTCAGCATGTCGAAGTTGGTCGGGTCCTGGGCTTCGATGGCCAGGAAAGTGGTGTCCACGCCGCCGGTGGCCAGCAATACGATGATCGGCGTCAGGATCAACGCGAAGATCATCAGCGTGGCTTGCACGGTATCGGTCCAGCTGACCGCCAGGAAACCGCCGATAAAGGTGTAGGCAATGGTCGCCGCGGCACCGGCCCACAACGCCGTCTCGTAGGACATGCCGAAGGTGCTTTCGAACAGACGTGCACCGGCCACGATGCCGGAGGCGCAGTAAATGGTGAAGAACACCAGGATCACCACGGCGGAAATGATCCGCAGCAGGCCGCTTTTATCTTCGAAGCGGCTGGAGAAGTAATCCGGCAGGGTCAGGGCGTCGCCGTTGTGTTCGGTTTGCACCCGCAGGCGACCGGCCACGAACAGCCAATTGAGGTAGGCACCGACGATCAGGCCGATGGCGATCCAGCTTTCCGACAAGCCCGACATGTAGATCGCGCCCGGCAGGCCCATCAACAACCAGCCGCTCATATCGGAAGCACCGGCGGACAAGGCTGTCACCACGCTACCGAGGCTGCGACCGCCAAGGATGTAATCGGAAAGGTTGTTGGTGGAGCGATAGGCCATCAGGCCGATCAGCACCATTGCTGCGATATAGATCACGAACGTGATCAGGGTGGGATTGCTAACGCTCATAGAAGTGACGCCCTGGCTTTGTTTTTATGTAGCGACGGTCTGTCAGACCGCTACCGGTAGTAACCGAATAAACGATGCTGAATGCCGCGCATTTATGACTGGCGTTTCCCCAGGAAAGCCGCCAGCCGATGAACCAAACCGTAGAGGTGGTTGCACCTTGGTGCGCGAATGCTATTCAACAATGCAAATAAGGTGCAACCAGTTTCTTGCGAATAAGTTGCACCTGCGCGCATTTGCGCACAAACACTGTGTTTTTGCTCCTTTTCGGAGCAAGAACATTCAATCTCAGAAGCAAATGCACCGACAATCCGCCGATTCGGTCAAAGGCCGGATTTTTTCCGATCAAGCGTCGTAAATTTCATGAACAAAAAGGGTTGCACCCGGTTGCACCTCGCCATGGGCAAAGCTAATCTTGCCGCCAGCAGATGCCACTCGGTAGTGGCACCCATGAGGATAAGAATATGGCTACGACCACCCTTGGGGTCAAACTCGACGACCCGACCCGCGAACGCCTCAAGGCCGCCGCGTCCTCCATTGATCGCACGCCGCACTGGCTGATCAAACAGGCAATTTTCAATTACCTGGAGAAACTCGAGGGTGGTGCAACCCTGAACGAGCTCAATGGCTTGAGCAACAAGGATGCCGATGATGCGGGCGAGGTGCAGGCCGACCACGCGCACCAGTGCTTCCTTGAGTTCGCCGAGAGCATCCTGCCTCAGTCCGTATTGCGCGCCTCGATCACCGCCGCTTACCGTCGCCCCGAGCCGGAAGTGGTGCCGATGCTGATCGAACAGGCCCGTCTGCCGGCCGACATGGCCGAAGCCACCAACAAGCTGGCCGCCACGATTGCCGAGAAACTGCGCAACCAGAAGAGCGCCGGCGGCCGTGCCGGTATTGTTCAGGGCCTGCTGCAGGAATTTTCCCTGTCGTCCCAGGAAGGCGTGGCGCTGATGTGCCTGGCCGAAGCGCTGCTGCGCATCCCGGACAAGGGCACTCGCGATGCACTGATCCGCGACAAGATCAGCACCGGCAACTGGCACCCGCACCTGGGTAACAGCCCATCGTTGTTCGTCAATGCCGCCACCTGGGGCCTGCTGTTGACCGGCAAACTGGTCGCCACCCATAACGAAGCCGGCTTGACCTCGTCCCTGAGCCGCATCATCGGCAAAAGCGGCGAGCCGATGATCCGCAAGGGCGTCGACATGGCCATGCGCCTGATGGGCGAGCAGTTCGTCACCGGCGAAACCATCGCCGAAGCCCTGGCCAATGCGAGCAAGTTCGAAGCCAAGGGCTTTCGCTACTCCTACGACATGCTCGGGGAAGCCGCGCTCACCGAGCACGATGCGCAGAAGTACCTGGCCTCGTACGAACAAGCCATTCATTCCATCGGCAAGGCGTCCCACGGCCGTGGGATCTATGAAGGCCCAGGCATCTCCATCAAGCTTTCCGCCCTGCACCCGCGTTACAGCCGCGCGCAGTACGAGCGGGTGATGGACGAGTTGTACCCGCGCCTCTTGTCGCTGACCTTGCTGGCCAAGCAGTACGACATCGGCCTGAACATCGACGCCGAAGAGGCCGACCGCCTCGAGTTGTCCCTGGACCTGCTCGAGCGCCTGTGCTTCGAGCCGCAACTGACCGGCTGGAACGGTATCGGTTTCGTGATCCAGGCCTACCAGAAGCGTTGCCCGTACGTGATCGACTATGTGATCGATCTGGCCCGCCGCAGCCGCCACCGCCTGATGATCCGCCTGGTCAAGGGCGCGTACTGGGACAGCGAAATCAAGCGCGCCCAGGTCGAAGGCCTGGAAGGCTACCCGGTGTATACGCGCAAGGTCTACACCGACGTTTCCTACATTGCCTGCGCACGCAAACTGCTGTCGGTGCCGGAAGTCATCTACCCGCAGTTCGCCACGCACAACGCCCACACCCTGGCCGCCATCTACCACATTGCCGGTCAGAACTATTACCCCGGCCAGTACGAATTCCAATGCCTGCACGGCATGGGTGAGCCGCTGTACGAACAGGTCGTAGGCAAGGTTTCCGAAGGCAAGTTGAACCGTCCATGCCGCGTGTACGCCCCGGTCGGTACCCACGAAACACTGCTGGCGTATCTGGTGCGTCGCCTGCTGGAAAACGGCGCCAACACTTCGTTCGTCAACCGCATCGCCGACCAATCCATCTCGATCCAGGAGCTGGTGGCCGATCCAGTGGCGAGCATCGAGCAGATGGCGACCGTGGAAGGCGGCTTCGGCCTGCCGCACCCGCGTATCCCGCTGCCGCGTGACCTGTATGGGCGCGACCGCGCCAACTCGGCCGGTATCGACCTGGCCAACGAGCATCGCCTGGCATCGCTGTCCTGCGCCCTGCTGGCCACCGCCCACAACAACTGGAAAGCCGCGCCGATGCTCGGTTGCGCCGCCAGCGAACAACCGGCTGCCGCGGTGCTGAACCCGTCCGACCTGCGCGATGTGGTCGGTCATGTTCAGGAAGCCACGGTCGAAGACGTCGACAATGCCATCCAGTGCGCTATCAGCGCCGCACCGATCTGGCAGGCCACCCCGCCTGCCGAGCGCGCCGCGATCCTGGAACGCGCCGCCGACCTGATGGAAGGCGAAATCCAGCCACTGATGGGCCTGCTCGCCCGTGAAGCCGGCAAGACCTTCGCCAACGCCATCGCTGAAGTGCGCGAAGCCGTGGACTTCCTGCGCTATTACGCGGTACAGGCACGCAACGATTTCACCAACGACGCCCACCGCCCCTTGGGCCCGGTGGTGTGTATCAGCCCGTGGAACTTCCCGCTGGCGATCTTCAGCGGCCAGGTTGCCGCTGCGCTGGCCGCCGGCAACCCGGTACTGGCCAAGCCTGCCGAACAAACCCCGCTGGTCGCCGCCCAGGCCGTGCGCATCCTGCTCGAAGCCGGTATCCCGCAAGGCGTGCTGCAACTGCTGCCGGGCCAGGGCGAAAGCGTCGGTGCCCGCCTGGTCGGTGACGAGCGCGTCAAAGGTGTGATGTTCACCGGTTCCACCGAGGTTGCACGCTTGCTGCAACGCAGTGTGGCCGGGCGCCTGGATGCCCAGGGGCGTCCGATTCCGCTGATCGCCGAAACCGGTGGCCAGAACGCGATGATCGTCGATTCGTCGGCGCTCACCGAACAAGTGGTCATCGACGTGGTGTCGTCGGCCTTCGACAGCGCCGGCCAACGTTGCTCGGCCCTGCGCGTCCTGTGCCTGCAGGAAGATTCGGCAGACCGTGTCATCGAGATGCTCAAGGGCGCCATGGCCGAATGCCGCCTGGGCAACCCGGAGCGCCTGTCGGTGGATATCGGCCCGGTGATCGACGCCGAAGCCAAGGCCGGCATCGAGAAACACATCCAGGCCATGCGCGACAAAGGCCGCAACGTTTACCAGGTGGCGATTGCCGATGGCGATGAGATCAAGCGTGGCACCTTCGTGATGCCCACCCTGATCGAGCTGGAAAGCTTCGACGAGCTGCAACGGGAAATCTTCGGTCCGGTGCTGCACGTGGTGCGCTACAAGCGTAAAGAAATCGACCAGCTCATCGGCCAGATCAACGCATCCGGCTACGGCCTGACCCTGGGCGTGCACACCCGCATCGACGAGACCATCGCCAAGGTGATCGACAACGTCAACGCCGGTAACGTCTACGTCAACCGCAACATTGTCGGCGCCGTGGTCGGCGTGCAGCCGTTCGGCGGTGAAGGCCTGTCGGGTACCGGCCCCAAAGCCGGTGGTCCGCTGTACCTGTACCGCCTGTTGTCGACCCGTCCTACCGATGCGATCGAGCAATCCTTCGTACGTGGCGACGCCTTGACCGCACCCGACCTGCGCCTGCGCGACGCCATGAGCCAACCGCTGACCGCGCTGAAAACCTGGGCCGACACTCATAAGTTCAGCGAACTGAGCGCCCTGTGCACACAATTTGCCGCACAGTCGCAAAGCGGTATCACCCGCCAACTGGCCGGCCCGACCGGCGAGCGCAACAGCTATGCGATCCTGCCGCGCGAACACGTGCTGTGCCTGGCCGAAGTGGAAGGCGACCTGTTGACCCAACTGGCCGCGGTATTGGCGGTGGGCGGTTCGGCGGTATGGCCGGAAACCGAGCTGACCAAGGCCTTGTTCCCACGTCTGCCGAAAGATATTCAGACGAAGATCAAGCGCGTGGCCGACTGGACCAAGGACGACGTGGTGTTCGACGCGGTCCTGCATCACGGTGATTCCGACCAACTGCGCGCGGTGTGCCAGCAAGTGGCGCAGCGTGGCGGTGCGATTGTTGGCGTGCATGGTCTGTCGCAGGGCGAAACGGCAATTGCGCTGGAGCGCCTGGTGATCGAGCGGGCATTGAGCGTCAACACCGCTGCGGCAGGCGGTAACGCCAGCCTGATGACCATCGGTTAAACGCGGTAAAAAATGTGGGAGGGGCAAGCCCCCTCCCACATTTGGCCCCATTTCAATTCCCTGCCTGCGTTTTGCCCCTCTATCACCCAGATCAATCTTGCTATCCACCCTCCATTCGCGCACTTAGACTCAGGCCAATTCCTTCAAAGGTAATCCGCCATGTCCGAGACGCTGCTCAGTTCCCGCAATCTGGCTTTCGAGCTGTACGAAGTCCTCGATGCCGAGGGCCTGACCCAGCGCGAGCGGTTTGCCGAGCACAATCGCGAAACCTTCGATGCCGCCATCAGCACGGCGCGCAGCATTGCCGAAAAGCACTTCGCGCCGCACAACCGCAAGAACGATGAAAACGAACCGCGCTATGAAGACGGCAAGGCGATCCTGATTCCGGAAGTAAAGCCGGCCGTGGATGCCTTTCTTGAAGCCGGTTTTCTCAACGCCGCGCGCAGTTTCGAAGCCGGTGGCATGCAGCTGCCTACATTGCTGTCCCAGGCCTGCTTTGCACACTTCCAGTCGGCCAACGCCGCGTCCACGTCCTACCCGTTCCTGACCATGGGTGCCGCCAACCTGATTGAAAGTTTTGGCACCGAGGAGCAGAAAAAACGCTTCCTGCAGCCAATGATCGACGGACGTTTCTTCGGCACCATGGCCCTCACCGAACCGCATGCCGGCTCGTCTTTGTCGGATATTCGTACACGCGCAGAGCCTGCGGCGGACGGCAGCTATCGCCTCAAGGGCAATAAAATCTTTATCTCCGGCGGCGACCACCCGCTGTCGGAAAATATCGTGCACATGGTGCTGGCCAAGCTGCCCGACGCACCGGCCGGGGTGAAGGGCATTTCGCTGTTTATCGTGCCCAAATTCCTGGTCAACGATGATGGCAGCCTGGGCGAGCGCAACGACGTGCTGCTGGCCGGGCTGTTTCACAAGATGGGCTGGCGCGGCACCACGTCCACAGCACTTAATTTCGGTGATAACGGCAACTGTGTCGGCTACCTGGTGGGCAAACCGCACCAGGGCCTGAGCTGCATGTTCCAGATGATGAATGAAGCCCGCATCGGCGTGGGCATGGGCGCGGTGATGCTCGGTTATGCGGGCTATCTTTACTCGCTGGAGTACGCCCGCGAACGTCCGCAAGGCCGCATGCCGGACAACAAGGACCCAGGCACCGCGCCGGTATCGATCATCCAGCACGCCGATATCAAGCGCATGCTGCTGACGCAAAAAGCCTATGTCGAAGGCGCCTTCGACCTCGGCCTGTATGCCGCGCGGCTGTTCGACGACACCACCACCCTGCCGACCGACGACGAACGCAAACAGGCCCACGAGCTGCTGGACCTGCTGACCCCCATCGTCAAATCCTGGCCGTCGGAGTTCTGCCTCAAGGCCAACGAACTGGCGATCCAGATTCTTGGCGGCCATGGCTATACCCGTGAGTACCCGGTGGAGCAGTACTACCGCGATAACCGCCTGAACCCGATCCACGAAGGCACCCATGGCATCCAGTCCCTGGATTTGCTCGGGCGCAAACTGGCGCAGAACGGCGGTGCCGGGCTCAAGCAATTGATTCGGCTGATCGCCGAGACAGGCGCGCGGGCACAGCAGTACCCATCGCTGACCGCGCTGAGGCAACCACTGGAGCACCTGGTCAGTCGCCTGCAAAGCGTCACCCTCGGCCTGCTGGGCGATCTCGCCCAGGGCAAGGTCAACAGCAGCCTGGCGAACTCGGCGCTGTACCTGAAGGTGTTCGGGCACACGGTGATTGGCTGGCGCTGGCTGGAACAGGCGATTCGCGCCGAAGAAGGACTGGCCAGGGACAACGCGGCCGATGTGGCCTTCTATAAAGGCAAGCTCCAGGCCGCCCGGTACTTCCTGACCTGGGAAGTACCAGGCTGCCATCATGAACTGGCGATTCTGGAGGCACGTGACGATACGTGCCTGGGCATGCAGGAGGCGTGGTTTTAAGGCTGGATTGCCTTGGAAATCACCTCGACCGTGGCGCTGACTTGCTCTTGGTAACGGTCGAGTTCCTGTTGGTGAGCCTGCTGCATTTCGATTTGCTCGGCGCACAGGTTCAGCGCGGCCAGTACCAATAATTTGTCACCGATCAGGGTCGGGTACTTTTTCTTGGTGGTGGCCAGGGAGGCCTTGAGCATAGTCACGGCGTGCATCAGGGTCTGGTCTTCCCCGGCCGGTGCCTTGATCGAGTAATCCTCTCCGAGAATCGAAACGACCTTTATCCCTTCGTTCATGCGCTGACAGGCCCTGCGCTTACACGATCAACCAGTGCCTGGATACGGGCGGCGGTGGCACCGTGTTTTTCTTCCTGTTCCATCAGGTTCAGTTGCAGGCTGTCGTTTTCGTCCCTGGCACGGGCGAGCTCCGCCTTGAGGGATTCGTTGCTGCCCAGCAGGTCTTGATTCTGCTGTACGAGGTCGCTGACCAGTTGTTCCAGTTGGCTGAGGGATGCTTCTAACATTTTGATTTCTCGAGCTTTTAAAAGGGCGGTGACGATAAAGAAAATTCACCTCGGATGCCAGGGTTATCCCCCGGCGCGCAGCCCGATTCCGAAGGCCCGGGCCGCACTTTCGAGCCTTAGTGACTGCAATTACCCAATCTGGTTCCTGAATCGCTGAAACCCCTGGTCAGATGCGACAAAAACGCACAGTCCCTTAAGACTTTAGTCGTAGGGCCGATACGCGATGCACACACCACCTCATGGCCGCACGGATCGCGCTCCCCCCAGGATTCCAGCATGTCTCTTCGTAATATGAATATCGCGCCGAGGGCCTTCCTCGGCTTCGCGTTTATCGGCGCCTTGATGTTGTTTCTCGGCGTGTTCGCGCTGAACCAGATGAGCAAGATCCGAGCGGCCACCGAAGACATCACCCTGGCCAGCGTACCCAGCATCCGCGCCCTCGACGAGTTCACCCAACTGACATTGCGCCTGCGCGTGTTGTCGTACCGCTTGCTCACCAACCGCGAGCCGGACGTGCAGCAAAAGACCCTGGAAGCCTTCGACCTGCGCAACCAGCAGATCCGCACCGCCCAAGGCGTGTATGAAAAGCTGATCGAGACCAGCGAAGAACGTTCGACCTACAACGAATACGTGCGATTGCTGGCTCAGTACCATCAGATCGAAGAGCGTATGAAGAGCCTGTCACGGGCCAATCAGGTCGATGAATTGCGCGCCCTGCTCAATACCGAACTGCTGACCAACTCCGAGCAGGTCAACGGGGTACTCAACCGCCTGCTGGAAATCAACAACGCCATGGCCCTGGACACCAACCAGCAGGCCGAAGACCAGTACAACCTGGCCTTCAACATGGTCGTGGGCCTGCTGGTGATCGCCACCGCGCTGACCCTGTTGTTCGCCTGGCTGCTGACCCGCAGCATCACCGTGCCGATCTCCCAGGCCCTGGAAGCGGCGGAAGAAGTGGCCGAAGGCAACCTCACGCGTCCGATCAAGGTCGACGGCAACGATGAAGCCGGGCGCCTGCTGGCCGCCATGGCCAAGATGCAGGACAAACTGCGCGACACCCTGCAACGCATCGCCGGCTCGGCCACGCAACTGGCGTCGGCCGCCGAAGAGCTCAACGCCGTCACCGACGAAAGCGCGCGCGGCCTGACCCAGCAGAACAACGAAATCGAACAGGCGGCCACCGCCGTCAACGAGATGACCAGCGCGGTCGAGGAAGTCGCACGCAATGCCGTGAGCACCTCTGAAGCCTCGCGCAACGCCACCACCTCCGCCGGCGACGGGCGTGACCTTGTGCAGGAAACCGTCAGCGCCATCGAACGCATGAGCGGCGACGTACAAGCCACCGCGACCTTGATCGGTGAGCTGGCCAATGAATCGCGCGATATCGGCAAGGTACTGGACGTGATCCGCGGCCTGGCCGACCAGACCAACCTGCTGGCCCTCAACGCGGCCATCGAAGCGGCGCGGGCGGGTGAGGCCGGGCGTGGTTTTGCGGTGGTGGCGGATGAGGTGCGCGCGTTGGCCCATCGTACCCAGCAGTCCACCAGCGAGATCGAACGCATGATCGGCAGCATCCAGGCCGGCACCGAGCACGCGGTGGATTCGATGCGCAACAGTACCGAGCGCGCCGAATCGACGCTGAACATCGCCAAGGGCGCGGGGCTGTCGCTGGACACCATCAACACCGCAATTGTCGAGATCAACGAGCGCAACCTGGTGATCGCCAGTGCGGCGGAGGAACAGGCGCAGGTCGCACGGGAAGTGGACCGCAACCTGGTGAATATCCGTGACCTGTCGGTGCAATCGGCGACCGGCGCCAGCCAGACCAGCGCGGCGAGCAGCGAGCTGTCGCGCCTGGCGGTGGATTTGAATGGCATGGTCGGCCGCTTCCGTCTCTGACTGACGGCACTGGCTTGAAAATGTAGGAGCGAGCTTGCCCTGATGCCAGTCTGTAGGAGCGAGCTTGCTCGCGAAAAACGTCAACGATAACGCGTGCTTCCTGAATGAACGCGGTGCCTGTGAGTTTTTCGCGAGCAAGAGCTAGGCGCCCCCCTCGCTCCTACACTGGCATCAGGGCCTGCCCCCCTCCCACATCTGGATCTGTGTAGAACCTTCATTATGGGATTCCCCCCACAAAAGCTTTTTGACAGCGCAGCAATTCAACAGGTTAGAATCCCTGGCACGCAGACTGCATGGTCAGTTTGCGCCCTGTCTTCCCTGCTCTGGAGTACTGCCTTTGAATGCGACGACCATCAACAGCCTGTTCTTGATCGGCGCGTTGCTGGTGAGTGCGAGCATTCTGGTGAGTTCTCTTTCGTCACGCCTGGGCATCCCGATCCTGGTGATCATCCTGGCCGTGGGCATGATCGCCGGCGTCGATGGCGGCGGTATCATCTTCGATAACTACCCGACCGCCTACCTGGTGGGCAACCTCGCCCTGGCCGTGATCCTGCTCGACGGCGGTTTGCGCACGCGGGTGGCGAGTTTCCGTGTGGCGCTCTGGCCGGCGCTGTCCCTGGCTACAGTGGGCGTGCTGATCACCACCGGCCTCACCGGCATGGCGGCGGCCTGGCTGTTTGACCTCAATATCATCCAGGGCTTGCTGATCGGCGCCATCGTCGGCTCCACGGACGCTGCGGCAGTGTTCTCGCTGCTGGGCGGCAAGGGCCTGAACGAACGGGTCAGCGCCAGCCTGGAAATCGAATCGGGCAGCAACGACCCCATGGCGGTGTTCCTCACCGTGACCCTGATCGACATGCTCGCCAGCGGCCAGACCGGCCTGCATTGGAGCCTGCTGACCCACCTGATCCGTGAATTCGGCATCGGCGGCCTGGTCGGCCTGGGCGGCGGCTGGCTGATGCTGCAAATGGTCAACCGCATCAACCTGGCCAACGGCCTGTACCCGATCCTGGTGATCGCCGGCGGCCTGTTCGTCTTCGCCCTGACCAACGCCTTGCACGGCAGCGGTTTTCTCGCCGTGTACCTGTGCGGCCTGGTGATCGGCAACCGTCCGGTGCGCAGCCGCCACGGCATCCTGCATATGCTCGACGGCATGGCCTGGCTGGCGCAGATCGGCATGTTCCTGGTGCTGGGCCTGCTGGTCACGCCCCATGACTTGCTGCCCATCGCCCTGCCCGCCCTGGGCCTGGCGCTGTGGATGATCCTGTTTGCGCGCCCGCTGTCGGTGATGGTCGGCCTGCTGCCGTTCAAGGCCTTCCACAGTCGCGAAAAAGCCTTTATCGCCTGGGTCGGCCTGCGCGGTGCGGTGCCGATCATTCTCGCGGTGTTCCCGCTGATGGCCGGCCTGCCCCATGCGCAGCTGTACTTCAACCTGGCGTTCTTTATCGTGCTGGTGTCGCTGCTGGTGCAGGGCACCAGCCTGCCGTGGGTGGCCAAGTTGCTCAAAGTCACCGTTCCGCCGGACCCGGCGCCGATTTCCCGCGCCGCCCTGGAAGTGCACGTCACCAGCGAGTGGGAGCTGTTCGTCTACCGCCTTGGCGCGGAAAAATGGTGCATCGGCGCCGCCCTGCGCGAGCTGAAAATGCCCGAGGGCACGCGGATCGCCGCGCTGTTCCGTGGCCAGCAACTGCTCCATCCGTCGGGTAGTACGGTATTGGAAGTCGATGATTTGCTCTGCGTCATCGGCCATGAACACAACCTGCCGGCCCTGGGCAAACTGTTCAGCCAGGCACCGCAACGAGGCCTGGACCTGCGCTTCTTCGGCGACTTCGTCCTTGAAGGCGACGCCCAGCTGGGCGCGGTGTCGGCGCTGTACGGCCTCAAGCTGGAGGGTATCGACCCGGACATGCCGTTGAGCCGCTTCATCACCCAGAAAGTCGGCGGTGCGCCGGTGGTGGGCGACCAGGTGGAGTGGAACAACACCATCTGGACCGTCGCAGTCATGGACGGGAACAAGATTGGCAAAGTCGGCGTCAGATTCCCCGAAGGAAGTCGCCCGGGCCCCGGGCTCTTCCTCTAAACTGCGGGGCGACAACGCCCCGATTCTTCACCTTGCTCGACCGGTCTCTATGCCAATCCTGCGCACTTTTCTCGCTACTGCCCTGCTGGGCCTGACCCTTTGTGTCGGCACCGTCCACGCCGCCGACCCGCCCAGTGCCGACGCTATCCAGCAAACCCTGGACAAGCTGCCCGACCGCAAGCTGCCCGACGCCGACATGAAGGCATTGCAGGGCATCCTGCAACAGACCCTGACGTACCTGGCCAACAAGCAGGATTACGAGCAGCGCCTGGCCGACCTCAAACGCCAACTTGAGGACGCGCCGCGCCAGACGGTCGACAACCAGCGCGAGCTGACCCGGCTCAAGGCCACCAAAATCGTCCCGGTGGCCCAACGCTACGCCAGCCTGCCGGTGCCGCAGCTTGAGCAATTACTGGTGCAGCGCAGTACCCAGCAAGGCGACCTGCAAAAAGAGCTGGCCGACGCCAACAGCCTGACCATCGCCGCCCAGACCCGGCCCGAGCGCGCCCAGACCGAGATCAGCAGCAGCCAGACGCGCATCCAGCAAATCAATGCGACCCTCAAGACCGGCAAGGACAACGGCAAAGCCCTCAACGCCGACCAGCGCAACCAGCTCAACGCCGAACTCGCCGCCCTGAACGCGTTGATTCCCTTGCGCCGTCAGGAACTGGCCGGCAACAGCCAGTTGCAAGACCTGGGCAACAGCCAGCACGACCTGATCCAGGAAAAAACCACACGCCTGGAGCAGGAAATCCAGGACCTGCAAACCCTGATCAACCAGAAACGCCTGGCCCAGTCCCAGCAGACGGTGACCCAACAGTCCATCGAAGCGCAGAAAGCCGGCGGCAGCAGCCTGCTGGCCACGGAAAGCGCGGCCAACCTGAAGCTCTCCGACTACCTGCTCAAAAGCACCGACCGCCTCAACGACCTGACCCAGAAAAACCTGCAGACCAAGCAGCAACTGGACACCGTGACCCAAAGCGATTCGGCGCTGGACGAACAGATCAACGTACTCAAGGGCAGCCTGCTGCTGTCCAAGATCCTCTACAAACAGAAGCAGGCCCTGCCGCGCTTGACCGTCGACCGCGACCTGGCCGACGACATCGCCAACATTCGCCTGTACCAGTTCGAGGTCAACCAGCAGCGCGAGCTGATCAGCTCTCCCAGCGCCTATGTGGATAACCTGCTGGCCAACCAGCCGCCGGACGACGTCACCCCGCAATTGCGCCGCACCCTGCTGGAACTGGCGATCACCCGCAGCGACCTGCTGGAGCGCCTGAGCCGAGAATTGAGCGCGCTGCTCAACGAATCCATCACCCTGCAACTGAACCAGAAACAACTGCTCAGCACCGCCACCACCCTGCGCGCCACGCTCGATGAGCAGATGTTCTGGATTCCGAGTAACAAACCGCTGGACACCGAGTGGCTGGAAACCGTACCGGCGCACCTGACCAAGCAAGTCACCACCCTGCCCTGGGCCTCCAGCGTCAGCGAGTTGTATGACGGCCTGACCCAGCGTCCGCTGCTGTTCCTGCCGCTGCTGCTGTTGATCGGCGCGCTGCTGTGGCGGCGCAAGGCGCTGTATCAGCGCCTGAACAAGGTTCACCTGGACATCGGTCACTTCAAGCGCGACAGCCAGTGGCACACGCCGCAGGCGATCCTGATCAATATCCTGCTGGCAATGCCGGTATCCCTGGGCCTGGCGCTGTGCGGCTATGCCTTGCAGATTGACGCCCGTGGGCAGAACGCCAACCTGGGCTCGGCCCTGCTGCAGATCGCCCAGGCGTGGCTGGTGTTCTACACCGCCTACCGCATCCTCGCGCCCGGCGGCGTGGCCGAGCTGCACTTTCGCTGGGAAAAGCCCCAGGTCGAATTCCTCCAGGGCTGGGTGCGCAAGCTCGGGCTGGTGGTACTGGCCCTGGTGGCCGTGGTGGCCATCGCCGAGCACCAACCGGCGGCACTCGCCGAAGACGTGCTGGGCATCGCCGTGGTCCTCACCTGCTACGCCCTGATGGCGTGGTTGCTCAGTCGCCTGCTGCTCAACAGCCCAACCCACGAAAAAGCCTCGCTGTTTCGCAAATCCGTGGGCCTGTTGTTCACCGCCCTGCCGATTGCGCTGTTTATTGCGGTGTGCTTCGGCTACTACTACACCGCGCTCAAGCTCAGCGACCGCTTGATCAACACCTTGTACCTGCTGATGTTCTGGCTGGTGATCGAAGCCACCTTCGTGCGCTGGCTGAGCGTGGCCGCCCGACGCCTGGCCTATGCGCGCGCCCTGGCCAAACGCCAGGCCGCCAAGGAAGCCGGTGAAGGCGAAGCGGTGGTTGAAGAGCCGACCCTGGACATCGAAAAGGTCAACGAACAATCCTTGCGCCTGATCCGCCTCGCTCTGCTCGGCGGCTTTATCGCAGCCCTGTACTGGGTGTGGTCGGACCTCATCTCGGTATTTTCCTACCTGGATAACGTCACGCTGTACGAATACACCAGCGGCACCGGTGCGAATATCAGCATGGTGCCCATCAGCATCGGCGACTTGCTCGGCGCGTTGATCATCATCGGTATCACTTTCGCCCTGGCGCGCAACCTGCCAGGTTTACTCGAAGTGCTGGTGCTGTCCAAGCTGGAACTGGCGCAAGGCAGCGCCTATGCCACCACGACATTGCTGTCCTATGTGATCGCCGGCGTCGGTTTCGTCTCCACCTTGTCCACCCTGGGCGTGAGCTGGGACAAGTTGCAATGGCTGGTGGCGGCATTGTCGGTGGGTCTGGGCTTCGGGATGCAGGAAATCTTCGCCAACTTCATCTCCGGCATCATGATCCTGTTCGAGCGCCCGGTGCGCATCGGCGACACCATCACCATCGGCAACCTGTCGGGCACGGTGAGCAAGATCCGCATCCGCGCCACCACCATCACCGACTTCGACCGCAAGGACATCATTGTCCCGAACAAGACCTTCATTACCGGGCAACTGATCAACTGGTCGCTGACCGACACCATCACGCGAGTGACCCTGAAACTGGGCGTGGACTACGGCTCCGACCTGGATCTGGTGAAGGAGTTGCTACTCAAGGCCGCCAGGGAAAACCCACGGGTACTGAAGGAACCGGAACCCCATGTGTATTTCCTCAACTTCGGCGAAAGCACCCTCGACCACGAGCTGCGCATGCACGTGCGCGACCTGGGCGACCGCAACCCGGTGCTGGACGAGGTCAACCGCTATATCAACCGTGAGTTCAAGAAGCAGCACATCAACATCTCGTTCCGACAGATGGAGGTGTACTTGAAGAACATGCACGGCCAGGAATACAAACTGGTGCCGGTGGAGGACGAACGCAAGACCATCGTCGCGCCCGAGCAGGATGCCCCCGAGCCGCCCGCCGCAAAGGTCGAAGATGCGCCTGAACCCCCGCCGAGCAAACTCGACTAACGAACTGAGCCCCAGCCAAATGCTGGGGCATCCTGCTGGAGATGCCCGGTGAAAGCCCTCGACGAACTGACCTTCGACAACCGCTTCGCACGCCTGGGCGATGCGTTCTCAACCCACGTGCTGCCCGAGCCCCTGGACGAGCCTCGCCTGGTGGTGGCGAGCGACGCCGCCATGGCCCTGCTCGACCTCGACCCGGCCGTGGCCGAAACGCCCGTGTTTGCCGAACTGTTCGGCGGCCATAAGCTGTGGGCCGAAGCGCAGCCGCGGGCGATGGTCTATTCCGGGCACCAGTTCGGCGGCTACACCCCGCAACTGGGCGATGGCCGAGGGTTGCTGCTGGGCGAGGTGTATAACCAGGCCGGCGAGCATTGGGACCTGCACCTCAAGGGCGCCGGCATGACGCCCTACTCACGCATGGGCGACGGGCGCGCGGTATTGCGCTCCTCGATCCGCGAATTCCTCGCCTCTGAAGCGCTGCATGCATTGGGCATCCCCACCAGCCGCGCCTTGTGCGTGATCGGCTCCAGCACGCCGGTGTGGCGTGAGAAGCAGGAGCGCGGGGCCATGGTGTTGCGCCTGGCCCCCAGCCATATCCGCTTCGGGCACTTCGAATACTTCTACTACACCCAGAAACCCGAGCAGTTGGCCGAGCTGGCTGAACACGTATTGAACCTGCATTACCCCGAGTGCCGCGAACAGCCTGAGCCGTATCTGGCGATGTTCCGCGAGATCGTTGAGCGCAACGCCGAGATGATCGCCAAATGGCAGGCGTATGGTTTCTGCCACGGCGTGATGAACACCGACAACATGTCGGTCCTGGGCATCACCTTCGACTTCGGGCCGTTTGCGTTTCTGGATGACTTCGACGCGCACTTCATCTGCAACCATTCCGATCATGAAGGGCGTTACTCCTTCAGTAATCAGGTGCCGATCGGGCAGTGGAACCTCAGCGCGCTGGCCCAGGCGCTGACGCCGTTTATCAGCGTTGACGCACTCAAGGAAGCCCTCGGCCTGTACCTGCCGATTTACCAGGCGCACTACCTGGACCTGATGCGTCGCCGGTTGGGTCTGACCACCGCCGAAGAGGATGATCAGAAGCTGGTGGAGCGCTTACTCAAACTGATGCAGAACAGCGGTGTGGATTACACCCTGTTCTTCCGGCGTTTGGGCGATGAATCAGCGGCGTTGGCCGTGGCGCGTTTGCGTGACGACTTTGTCGACCTGGCCGGTTTCGATGCCTGGGCCGAGCAGTACAAGGCCCGTGTCGCAAGGGACGGGGACGACAGCGAGGCACAGCGCCGCGAACGCATGCATGCCGTGAACCCGCTGTACATCCTGCGCAATTACCTCGCCCAAAACGCGATCGCCGCCGCCGAGTCCGGGGACTACAGCGAAGTGCGGCGGCTGCATGAAGTGCTGAACAAACCGTTTGAGGAACAAGCGGGGATGGAGCAGTACGCGCAGCGGCCGCCGGATTGGGGCAAGCATCTGGAGATCAGTTGTTCGTCTTGACCGCTTAGATAAAGGTCTCCACGGACACCCCGAAACGCTCGGCCAGCCAACGAATCTGACGCACGTTGAGCTGGCGTTTTCCACTCAATATTTCAGAGACGACTGATTGTGCCCCAACTCCCGGAAGGTCGCTCTGGGTGAGATTGTGCTCGCGCATCATGTAGCGCAGCACATCGACCCCGCTGGCGACGGGCATTGGGCGGTGTTCACGGTCATACGCTTCGATCCAGTCACTGAGAATGTCGACCAGGCTCATCAGCGGGCTGTCCTCGTCTTCACCCACGAGGCTCAACAACTCATCCAGACCGCATACCAGTGCGTCGTAGTCCGCCTCGTTTTCCGGCTTGCGCAGCACCGGCGAAACGAACTGCCAGTGTTCTGCCGCTACTTGCATAAGCGCGCTCATCTGTTTTTTTCCTTCCATTTGTCCTTCTCATAGTCGCGGTGGTCCAGCAGGTGCTTGATGTAAACGCGCTGCATTCGATACTGCACCGACGCGATCAACCTCAGCTTGTTACCGCCAATATCAAACACATGAAATTCACCTACCTTGTCCGTGGCGGGAAACATGGCTTTCATTGCAGCGAAGTCCTTGGGGGCGTTGCGCTTGATCACGCGATACCACTGGTCCAAAGCCGTTGCCGAGCGCGGCCATGTTTCCTTTGCTTCCCAGATCCTCTTTTCACTGATGACTCGCATGCAACGTCCCTATCGCATCTTGCTATGGAGGTTAAACCTGATTTCCGGCTATCGCAATTTGCTATAGCCGTAAACAGACCAATGGCGCACAACAGCAAGCCTAGACAGACGACTCATTCGGCGCGGGAGAAACTGTGAGCGAATGAGTCTCTGCACCCAGCCTTGATAAATCTCAGCCCCGGCACCAGATACAACCTATTGGCCAGTCCCCAGGAGCCTCCGATGTCTGAACCTCTCGTAATCCCCTGCCCTCATTGCAACGGTCTCAACCGCATCCCCGGCGCACGCCTGGGTGATGCACCCAAATGCGGGCGCTGCAAACAGCCGGTGCTGTTGAACAAGCCCTTTGAATTGAAACAGGGCGACTACGCCAGCCAGATCAAGGGCGACCTGCCGTTGCTGGTGGATGTGTGGGCTGACTGGTGCGGGCCGTGCAAGTCGTTTGCGCCGGTATTCGAGCAGGCCGCCGGGCAGCTTGAAGGCAAATGCCGGTTGGCCAAGCTGGACAGTGAGGCTAACCAGCAGTTGTCGGCGCAGTTGGGGATTCGCTCGATTCCGAGTCTGATTCTGTTCAGGAATGGCCGGGAAGTGGCGCGCCAGAGTGGGGCCTTTCCGTTGCCACAGTTGATGAGTTGGCTGAGTAGCCAAGGGGTGTGACCAATCCTTGAGAACAACACTGAACAGTGTGGGAGGGGGCTTGCCCCCGATAGCGGTGTAACAGTCACAGATGTACTGACTGACCTATTGCCATCGGGGGCAAGCCCCCTCCCACATTTGACCGCGTTTTAACTTCAGACCACGGAGACTTCTCGGTCCATCATCTGGCTGACCAGCATGACGCCAAGCTCGCTCAGTTGATGGATAGCCAAAGCCACATCGCGGTGTTCACCGGTGAGGTCGTTGGATAGATTGAGCAATAAGGCGCGGACCGAGGAGAAGGTTTCGTAGCTGTTGATCACCAGCGCTTCGGTGGGAAGGTTGGGTGTAACGGTGAATAAATTCATATTTTCGTTCTCTGCCAGGGCCATCGCCTGCTTGCTACTAAACAAGGGGCGGCAGCTGTACGCAGGTTAGTAGACCGGTAGAACGAAAGCAAAACCCGGCGCACCCGAAGGTGCCCTGCGCACAGCTACCATCGACAGGCAAAGACGCCATGCTTTTGGATCGGTGCACATGCTTTCGTCTGAGCGGGCTACTAAACCCGATCACTGAACATTCAGCGACCGGCAAACCTTAGAGACCCCCATCCAGACGCACAAGCCGGCGGATTCTGGCGTAGCTGTAGGCAAGGTTACAAGGCCGATGCCCTGCTGCCAGAGACTTCCTACAGACCTTGCGGGAAAAATCCAAATCCAAATGTGGGAGGGGGCTTGCCCCCGATAGCGGTGGGTCAGCTACAAATACGCTGGCTGACACACCGCATCGGGGGCAAGCCCCCTCCCACATTGAATCTGGGTACCGCTTGAGATCAGGCATTTTCCAGCAGGTTATGCAGTTCCACGAACTGTTGCGTCAGCTTGTGCCGTGGGTCCAGGTGAATCAGCGGCTTGTTCTCCTGGTGCGACTCACGCATGCGCACCGAGCTGGCCAGGTACACCGGCAGCACCGGCAGCCCTTCGGCAATCATTTCGTCGAGTATCTGCTGCGGCAGGCTCGCCCGGGCCTGGAACTGGTTGACCACGATACCTTCCACTTCCAGGCCTTCGTTATGGTCTTCCTTCAATTCTTCGATTTCAGCCAGCAGACCATACAGGGCCTGGCGTGAGAAGCTGTCGCAATCGAAGGGGATCAGCACGCGATCAGCGGCAATCAGCGCCGAAACCGCATAAAAATTCAACGCCGGGGGCGTGTCCAGGTAGATACGGTCGTAGTCCTCGCTCAACTCATCCAGCAGCTTTCGCAGCTTATTGATCTTGTGCTTGGCCTCGAGCTTGGGCTGCAGGTCCGCCAGTTCCGGGGTGGCGGTGATGACATGCAGGTTGTCGAAGGGCGTTTCGTAGATATCTACCTTGTTCTTCTTGGAAAACGGCCCGGAAGACAGGGTTTGCTTGAAAAAGTCGGCGATCCCCATGGGAATGTCATCACCGGTCAGCCCGGTGAGGTACTGGGTGGAGTTGCCCTGTGCATCGAGGTCCACCAACAGGGTTCGATAACCTTCGCTGGCGCTGACCGCCGCCAGGTTGCAGGCGATGCTGGACTTGCCCACGCCGCCTTTCTGATTGAACACCACGCGCCGCATGGAAAAGCCTCCGTGTATCAATGAATAACCCGAGTGTAGAGCGCAAAAGCGCCGGTTAGCTACCTCGTTCATCCATCCGCTGTGCCTGGCTCACAAATGAATGGGAACGTTCCGATAATCCGGTTCGACCTTCTGTCGCACACAGCGCGTAAATTTCAACGACTTATTTGTAATCAATAGCGAACAAATTTTAACCAGTATTTGCTAGAACCCCACGGCACCGGGATAATGCGCGCCATTCGGCCATTGCCCTCTGTCCCGGAATCCGGGGCCATTGGCCGCACATGGAAGCCCGCAGGGGCGGGATAACTTCTCAGTGATCAACTTCAACATCGCCCAATGGCGCGCCTGGGCTCCAAGCCTTGAGAGTGCGGACGACTGGCACGCCTGGTGCCGGGACCCGGTGTTGCTGCCTGTCAGCGACGCGTCCCCCGATGTGTCATTTTTGCCAGCTATGCAGCGCCGCCGCCTGAGCCGCCTGGCGCGCATGGCGTTCAGCGTCGGCTGGCCACTGGCCGAAGGCCTTGAAGACCTGCCGCTGGTGTTCATTTCCCGCCACGGCGAAACCCCGCGCACCCTCGACATCCTCAGCGACCTGGCCAACGAGCAGCCACTGTCACCGACCCAGTTCAGCCTGTCGGTGCATAACGCGGTGATTGGCCTGTGGTCGATCCTGCGCAATGAAACCAGCGAGATGACCGCCCTTGCCGCCGCCGGTGATGGCCTCGAACACGGCGTGCTCGAAGCCGCCGCATTGCTCAACGAAGGCGCCCCGGCCGTATTGCTGATAATTACCGAAGAACAACCGCCCGAGGCGTACGCCAGTTGGATTGCTGACGTGCCCTTCCCCTATGCCCTGGGCCTTTTGCTGACGCCGGGCGACGAGTGGCAACTGGAACTAAACAGCAGCGCTGTCCAACTCACTCACACCCAGTGGCCCCACGCCCTGAACCTGCTGCGCACCCTGCTGACCGAACAGGGCGCCTGCCAACATGCCTGGAAGAACCGAGTATGGAACTGGCGACCCAAGTCCTGAACGACAAACCACGGCAGGCCTATTACTGGCGCCTGTTCGCCACGGCCGCCAGCTTCTTTGTGTTCGGCGTCGGCGGGCTGTGCCTGCGCTTGCTGGTGTTCCCGCTGCTCAGCTGCCTGCCGGGCGACGCCGGGCAGCATCAACGACGCGCGCGCCACACCATCAGTTGCCTGTTCTGGTTCTTCATTCGCCTGATGAAATGGCTGGGCATCCTCACGTACAGCGTCGAGGGCGCGGAGAAACTCGGTCGCCCGGGCCAGATGATCGTCGCCAACCACCCGTCGCTGATCGATGTCGTGTTCCTGATCGGCCTGATGCGTCAGACCAATTGCGTGGTCAAGCAGAGCCTGTTCCAGAACCCGTTCACCCGCGGCCCGGTGCGCGACGCCGGCTACATCAGCAACGATGGCAGCGCCGACATGCTCGATGCCGCTGCCGATGCCCTGCGCGCGGGGCAAACCCTGATCATCTTTCCAGAGGGCACCCGCACCACGCCCGGCGCGCCACCGGCCTTTCATCGCGGCGGCGCGGCGATTGCACTGCGCGGTGCGACGATCATCACCCCGGTGGTGATCAAGGTCAGTCCCACCACCCTGACCAAGGCCGAGCCCTGGTATCGCATCCCCAAGTGCCGATTCCACTTCAGTTTGCGTGTGGGTGCCGATATAGAACCACACGCGTTTGCCGCACTGGGCCCCGCGCCCCAGGCGTCACGCAAGCTCAACGATTACCTGCATCACTATTTCATTAAGGAGCTCGCCGAAGATGAGCGACCAACACCGCCTTGAGCACGACATAAAGACGCTGATCATCGAGGCCCTGGGCCTGGAAGACATCAGCGCCGACGACATCGGCAGCGACCAGACTCTGTTCGGCGAGGGCCTGGGCCTGGATTCGGTCGACGCCCTTGAACTGGGCCTGGCGATTCAGAAAACGTACGGCATCAAGATCGACGCCGACGCCAAGGACACGCGCAATCACTTCACCAACGTGGCCAGCCTTGCGGCATTCGTCACGGCCAGACAGGCAGCTTGAGACCGGACCATGCAAACTCGTGACGATATTTTCAACACCCTGCGCGATGCCTTGGTGGAACTGTTTGAACTGGAACCTGAGCGCGTCACCCTGGACGCCAACCTGTACCAGGACCTGGAAATCGACAGCATCGATGCCGTGGACCTGATCGACCATATCAAGCGCCAGACCGGCAAGAAGATCGCCGCCGAGGAATTCAAGGCGGTGCGCACCGTCAATGACGTGGTTGAGGCGGTGTACCGTCTGGTCCAGCCCGCCGCATGAGCCGGCTGATCGGCCTTGGCCTGTTGCTGGCGGGGCTGCTGTACCCCTTCGCGGTGTATTACGGCACCGAGCATTTTGCGCCCTGGCAATTTGGCCTGCTGTTGGGCAGCCTGTGGTTGCTGCGCGCGTTCACCGCTGCACGACGCCCCGGCAGTCGCTGGATGGCGCTGGTGGTGATTGTGTTTTGCCTGGCGCTGGCCTGGTTCGATAACCCGCAATGGTTGCGCTGGTACCCCAGCCTGGTCAGTGGGTTCATGCTGGCACTGTTCGGCCTGAGCCTGAAATACGGGCCGCCGATGGTCGAGCGCCTGGCGCGCATGACTGAGCCGGACCTGCCGTCGAACGCGGTGCTGTATACGCGCCAGGTCACCGTGGTGTGGAGTGTGTTTTTTCTGTGTAATGGCCTGCTCGCTGCCGCCCTCACCTTATGGGCGCCGCTGAGCTGGTGGACGTTGTACAACGGCTTTATCGCCTACGCGCTGATGGGGCTGTTGTTTGCCGTGGAATGGCTGGTACGACAAAGGGTTCGAGGCCGCGTATGAAAGGTTTGAAACTTGAGCACCTGCTGCTCGAGCCACAGGAACAGCGTCGGGTCACCACTGAGCCGGCGCTCAATCATGCTCAATTGGTGGAGCAGTCGCTGCGCCTGGCGGCCGGCTTGCAAGCGCGTGGCATCCAGCGCCTGGCGGTGCACCTGGAAGACGCCGGCGTGCTGGCGATTGCGTTGCTCGGCGCCTGGCGTGCCGGGGTCGGCGTGTTGCTGCCCGCCGACCTGCAGCCGCAAACCCGTCAACGCTGGGACGCCGTCGTCGATGCCTGGCTGACAGAAGCGGCGGACGTTGAAGCGTTGTACCAGGCGCCTCTGAGCCCAGCCGCCCTCGACCTCGATCGCTGCCAACTGAGCCTGTGCACCTCCGGCTCCAGCGGTGCACCCAAGCGCATCGACAAGTCCCTGCGCCAGCTGGCCAATGAGGTACAGGCGCTGGAGGCACTGTGGGGCGCCGACCTGAAAGACGCCTGCATTATCGGCAGCGTCGCCACCCAACACATCTACGGCTTGCTGTTCCGCGTGCTGTGGCCACTGTGCGCCGGTCGCACGTTTTTGCGCAGGCAACTGGCATTCCCCGAGGACATGCAGCGCGCCAGTCGCGAGCATTCGCCATTCGCCTGGGTGGCCAGCCCGGCGCTGCTCAAGCGCATGGGCGATAACCTCGACTGGCCGGCGCTGAGCCAGGTCTCACGGGTGTTTTCCTCAGGGGGAGCCTTGCCTGTCGAAGCCGCCGGCAGCCTCTATGACCGCTTGCAGCAATGGCCGACGGAAATCCTCGGCAGCTCGGAAACCGGCGGCATCGCCTGGCGCCAGGGCGCACAACCCTGGCAGCCGTTTGCCGACGTGCACCTGAGCCAGGCGGCCGACGGTGCCCTGCGCATCGCCTCGCCCTACCTGCCCGCCGGGCATATCGAACAGACCGCCGACGCCGCGCGCATCCATGCCGATGGCCGCTTCGAATTGCTGGGCCGCCTGGACCGTATCGTCAAGCTGGAAGAAAAACGCATCGCCCTGCCGATGCTCGAACAGGCATTGATGACCCATCCGTGGGTCGCTGAAACCCGCCTGGGCGTGGTGCAGGAAAACCGCGCGTCACTTGGTGCCCTGGTGGTACTGAGCGCCAAGGGCCTGCATGTTCTGCGCAACCAGGGTCGGCGCACGGTGACCCAAGCCCTGCGCCAGCACCTGAGCCAGCATTGCGAAGCCCTGGCCTTGCCCCGCCGCTGGCGCTTGTTGCGCCAACTGCCGCTCAATAGCCAGGGCAAACTGCCCCAGGCCGATATCGAGGCGCTGTTGCTGGCCCCGCGCCCCAAGGCGCCGGACGTGCTGGCGCAGGTCGAAACCGACGGCGAATGGACATTGCAACTGAGCGTGCCGCCCGACCTGGCCTATTTCAGCGGGCATTTTCCAGTCACACCTGTGCTGCCGGGCGTGGTGCAAGTGGAATGGGCCTTCAACCTGGGCAAGCAACTGCTCGACTTGCCGAGCACGTTTGCCGGTATGGAAGTGCTCAAGTTCCAGCAACTGGTACGCCCCGGCGATCACATTCAATTGCACCTGCGCTTTGACCAAGAGCGCGGCAAGTTGTACTTCGCCTATCGCAATGGGGAGGCTGCATGCTCAAGCGGCCGGATCGTGCTGGAGGCTGCGCATGCATAACCCCTGCGCCCTGATCCCGGTCTACAACCATGAAACCGCCGTGCCCGCCGTGGTGCGCAGCCTTCTGAACAGTGGCCTGCCCTGCCTGTTGGTGGACGACGGCAGCAGCCCGGCCTGTGCGGCGGTGCTTATGCAACTGGCGACGCTGGATAACGTCACCCTGCTGACCCTGCCCCGCAACCAGGGCAAGGGCGCCGCCGTCATGACGGGCTTTCGCGAAGCCGCGCGCCTGGGCTACAGCCACGCCCTGCAAGTGGACGCCGACGGCCAGCATGACCTGCGCGAAGTCGAGACCTTTATCGACACGTCCCGCAGGCACCCCGACGCGATCATCTGCGGCTATCCCGAATACGACGAAAGCGTGCCCAAGGGCCGTCTCTACGCGCGCTACCTGACCCACGTGTGGGTGTGGATCAACACCCTGTCGTTGCAGATTCGCGACTCTATGTGCGGCTTTCGCGTGTACCCGCTGGCCCCCACGCTGGCGCTGATGGACTCGGCCTACATCGGCACGCGCATGGATTTCGACTCGGACATCCTCGTGCGCCTGGCCTGGCGCAACCAGCCGATGCGCTGGCTGCCGACCCAGGTGCATTACCCCGCCGACGGCCTGTCGCACTTTCGCCTGTTGCACGACAACGCGCGCATCAGCGCCATGCATACGCGACTGTTCTTCGGCATGCTGGTGCGCGCGCCCGCCATCCTGTGGCGCCGGTGGCAGGCATGAGCGAGCGCAGCAAACACTGGGCCGACCGCGAGGAGCGCGGCAGCTTCCGGCTGATGAAACTCACGGCGTTCGCAGCAAAGATTCTTGGCCGGCGCCTGTTGAGCCCGTTGCTCTACAGCATCGTGTTCTACTTCTTTGTGTTCGGCCGCACCGCGCGCCAGAGTGCCTGGCAATACCAGCAGCGCCTGGCGCAGTGGAGCGGGCGTGCCGAGCTGCAGCCGAGCCACGCCAAGGTCTTCGGCCAGTTCATGGCCTTCGCCGACTCCCTGCTCGACAAGCTCGACGTGTGGAACGGCAAGCTGCGCCTGGAGCAGATCGAGATCAACGACCCGGCGCAATTGCGCGGCCAGTTGCGTGGCGAGCGCGGGCAGATGCTGGTGGGCGCGCACCTGGGCAACCTGGAAGTGTGCCGCGCGCTGGCGGAGATCGGCGAACAGGTGACCATGAACGTGCTGGTGCACACCAAGCATGCCGAGCGTTTCAACCGCCTGCTGGGCGAAGCGGGCGCGACCCATTTGCGCCTGATCCAGGTCAGCGAGCTGGACCCGGCCACCATGCTGCTGCTCAGCCAGCGCCTGGACGACGGCGAATGGCTGGCGATTGCCGGCGACCGCATTCCGCTGCACGGCGGGCGTACGGTGCGCGTGGATTTCCTCGGGCATGACGCCGCATTCCCCCAGGGCCCGTGGCTGCTGGCCGGCCTGCTCAAGTGCCCGGTCAACCTGCTGATGTGCCTCAAGCACCAGGGCCGCTATCGCCTGACCATCGAGCCCTTCGCGCCATTGATCGAATGGAAGCGCAGCACCCGTGAGCAGGTCATCGCCCTGTGGGCCGCTCGCTACGCCGCACGCCTGGGCCAGTTCTGCCTGCAAGCGCCGCAACAATGGTTCAACTTTTACCCTTTCTGGAAGACCGATGACCACGTCTCTTGAGCCGATCACCTTTGGCGAACGCCCCCTGCGCATCGAAGACGTCCTGGCCCTGGCCAACCGTCAGGCGCCCACCCGATTGCAGGACGATGCCGCGTACCGCCGGCGCATCGCCAAAGGCGCGCAGTTTCTTGATTCGCTGCTGGACAAGGAAGGCGTGATCTACGGCGTGACCACCGGCTACGGCGACTCCTGCGTGGTGGCGGTGCCGCTCGAACACGTCGAGGCGCTGCCGCGTCATCTGTACACCTTCCACGGTTGCGGCCTGGGCAAGTTGCTCGATGCTCAAGCCACCCGCGCCGTGCTGGCGGCGCGTTTGCAGTCGCTGTGCCATGGCGTGTCCGGGGTGCGCGTGGAACTGCTCGAACGCCTGCACGGATTCCTCGAACACGACGTGCTGCCGCTGATCCCTGAAGAAGGCTCGGTGGGCGCCAGCGGTGACCTGACGCCGCTGTCGTATGTGGCAGCCACCTTGTCCGGCGAACGTGAAGTGTTGTTTGGTGGCGAGCGCCGCCTGGCCGCCGATGTACACCGCGAACTGGGCTGGGAACCGCTGGTGCTGCGCCCCAAGGAAGCCCTGGCGTTGATGAACGGCACAGCGGTAATGACCGGCATTGCCTGCCTGGCCTTCGCCCGAGCCGACTACCTGCTGCAGCTGGCCACGCGCATCACCGCGTTGAATGTGGTGGCGCTGCAAGGCAACCCGGAACACTTCGACGAACGCCTGTTCGCCGCCAAGCCCCATCCCGGGCAGATGCAAGTCGCCGCCTGGCTGCGCCAGGACCTGGCCATCGATGCACCGACAGCCCCGCTGCACCGCTTGCAGGATCGCTACTCCCTGCGCTGCGCACCCCATGTACTCGGCGTGCTGGCCGACAGCCTGAACTGGCTGCGTTCGTTTATCGAAATCGAACTGAACAGCGCCAACGATAACCCGATCATCGACGCCGAAGAGGAACGCGTGCTGCACGGCGGGCACTTCTACGGCGGGCACATTGCCTTTGCCATGGACAGCCTCAAGACCCTGGTGGCCAATGTCGCCGACCTGCTCGACCGCCAACTGGCGCTGCTGGTGGACGTGCGTTACAACCACGGCCTGCCGAGCAACCTGTCGGGCGCGCCGGCCGACCGCGCAATGATCAACCATGGCTTCAAGGCCGTGCAGATCGGCACCAGCGCCTGGACCGCCGAAGCGCTGAAAAACACCATGCCGGCCAGCGTGTTCTCGCGCTCGACCGAGTGCCATAACCAGGACAAGGTCAGCATGGGCACCATCGCCGCCCGCGATGCGATCCGCGTGCTCGAGCTGACCGAACAGGTCGCCGCCGCCACCCTGCTCGCCGCCAACCAGGGCGTGTGGCTGCGTGCCCAGGCTGACGATGCACGGCCGTTGCCACCGGCACTGGCGGCGATGCACGAAGAACTGGCCAGGGACTTCCCGCCGGTCATCGAAGACCGCGCCCTGGAAGGCGAACTGCGCCTGTGCCTGCAACGCATCGCCGAGCAACACTGGAGGCTGCATGCGTAGCCCCGGCGTGTTGCACTGCGACACTCAAATCCTCGTGCCGTTTTTCGACATCGACACCATGCACGTCGTATGGCATGGGCATTACGTGAAATACCTGGAAGTGGCGCGCTGCGCGTTGCTGGACAAGATCGGCCATAACTACACCGCGATGCTCGACGCAGGCTTCGCCTGGCCGGTGATCGACATGCAACTGCGCTACGTGCGCGGCGCCACGTTCGGCCAAACGATCAATGTGCGCGCCAGCCTGGTGGAGTGGGAGAACCGTTTGAAGATCAATTACCTGATTACCGATCTGGCCAGCGGCGAACGCTTGACCCGCGCCAGCACCGTGCAAGTGGCAGTGGAAATCGCCAGCCGCGAAATGCAGCTTGCATCGCCAACAATATTCACCAACGCCGTCGAAAGGGCCCTGAAATGAGATCCCCTGCAGGAGCGAGCTTGCTCGCGAAGATCGCCAACGATAACGCGGGGCGCCTGACACCCCGTGGGGCCCTCAGGTTTTTCGCGAGCAAGCTCGCTCCTACAGTGGCCGCCGCATTGTTGAGCTTCAGCGCCCACGCCTTCGACCTGCAACAACTGAGCGATCAACTGGCCAAACCCAGCGTGATCCACGGCAACTTTACCCAGGAAAAACACCTGCGCGCCCTGCCCCAGCCGCTGGTCAGCAAAGGCACCTTCGTGCTCGCCAAGGACCACGGCCTGTTGTGGCTGCTCAAAACCCCGCTGCAGCAGGACTATCGCATCAGCGCCCAAGGCATCGCCCGGCGTGACGCCAACGGCTGGCAAGTGCTGCCGAACAAGAGCGCCGGCACCGAGCAGAATCGCCTGTTCCTCGCGGTGCTTCAGGGCGACAGCAGCGGCTTGCAGCGTGACTTCGACCTGCAGCTGCAAGGCCAGGCGCAAGACTGGAAGCTCACGCTGATTCCGCGCTCACTGCTGCTCAAGCAAGTATTCACCCAAATCAATATCGATGGCGGCGCGCTAGTGAAGACCATCGAGCTGCTGGAAACCCAGGGCGACAGCACCGTACTGCGCATGCAGGACAGCAGCGCCGACCAACCGTTGAGCGATACGGAGCAACACGACTTTGCCCAGTGAGCGCCTGCTGCCGCGCCTGTTCCTGATCCTGCTGGTGGCCGTGCTGGCACTGGCCGGCTGGCAGTGGCGTAACGGTGCGCCTTTGTCGGCGAATCTGATGGAGCTGGTGCCCGGCAGTACGCCGGACGCACTGGAGATGCAAGCCGAGCAGCGCATGCAGGAACCGCTGAACCGCGAAATGCTGGTGCTGGTGGGGCATGCCGACCGCCAGCAAGCGCTGGCCATGGCGCAGCAACTGGCCGAGCGCTGGCAAGCCAGCGGTCTGTTTGAAAAGGTGCAATGGAACCTGCAGGCCGACTTGCCGGCGCTGCGCGAACAACTGTTGCGCGACCGACTGGCGATGCTGTCGGCCAAGGACCGCGAGCAACTGATCGAACACCCCGACGCGTTTATCCAGCAACGCGTGCAAACGCTGTTCGACCCCATCGCCGGCTTCAGCCTGGTGCCCAGCCAGGACGACTGGCTGGGCCTGACCGGGCGCATCCAGAACAGCCAGCCGCAACACGGCGCGGTACAGCTGGATATCGGCAGCGGCGCGTTGATCGCCGACGCCGACGGCAAAAGCTGGGTGCTCCTGCGGGCGCGCACCACCGGCAATGCATTCGACATGAACCTGCCGCTGCACGTGGCGGATCTGCTCCAGGCCAGTCGCGCCCAGGCCGGCGAGCAAGGCGTGCAACTGCTCGCCGCCAGTGGTCTGCTCTATGCGGCCAACGGGCAGCAGCAAGCCACACGGGAGATGACCTGGGTCGGCGGCGGTGCAACCCTGGGCATCCTGATATTGCTGCTGCTGGCATTCCGGCGCTGGCGGGTGCTGCTGGCGTTCGTGCCGGTGGTGGTCGGCATGCTGTTTGGCGCAGTGGCCTGTGTGGCGCTGTTCGGCCATATGCACGTGATGACCCTGGTGTTGGGCTCCAGCCTGATCGGCGTGGCGGTGGATTACCCGCTGCACTATTTGTCCAAAAGCTGGAGCCTGCAGCCGTGGCGCAGTTGGCCGGCATTGCGCCTGACCCTGCCGGGGCTGAGCCTGAGCCTGGCCACCAGTTGCATCGGCTACCTGGCGCTGGCCTGGACACCGTTCCCGGCGCTGACGCAAATCGCGGTGTTCTCGGCAGCCGGTCTGGTCGGCGCGTACCTGTGCGCCGTGTGCCTGCTGCCGGCACTGCTCAACGGCGTCGAACTGCGCCCGGCGCGCTGGCCGCTGCGCATCGCCGAACGCTTGTGGCAGTGGCGGGCGGGATTGATCAAGCGCGTGCCCGGCGCCGTGCTGCTGGTGTGGGTGCTGTTGTTCTGCGCCGGCGGCCTGTGGCAATTGAACAGTAAAAACGATATCCGCCAGTGGATCGGCGCGCCGCCGCAATTGCTGCAGGAAGCTCAGGCCGTGGCGCGCATTACCGGGTTCCAGCCCACCAGTCAGTTCTTCCTGGTGCGCGCCGACAATCAGCAGCAGTTGCTGGAGCGCCAGGCCGCCCTGGGCCAGCGCCTGGATCAACTGGTGAATATGGACAAGCTCCAGGGTTACCTGGCGCTGACTCAACTGGTCAACCTGCCCGCCGAACAGCAGCAACTGCGCGATGCGCTCAACAAGCTTGAGCAGCATTGGCAACCGTTGCTGGACATCGGCATCCCCGTCGACGCGCTGCAAGCTGAAGTCGCGCAGTTGCAGGCGCTGCCCACCGAAGACATCGACGCCGCGCTCAAAGGCCCCCTGGCCGAGCCCTGGCGCACGCTGTGGCTGGGCAAGGTAGACGGCGGCGTGGCGGCGATGGTCAGCCTGCAAGGCCTGAACAACCCGGCGTTGCTGCGGGTGCAGGCGGTGGATTTGCCCGGTGTGCAATTGGTCGATCGCCTGGGTGATTTGAACCGTGTGTTTGCCGACACTCAAATCAGCGCGGCCGAATTGAAATTGCTGTCCTGTGGGCTGATCGTGCTGCTGTTGATGCTGCCTTTCGGCTTCACCGGCGCCTTGCGCGTCGTCGCGCTGCCGTTGCTGGCGGCGCTGTGCAGCCTGGCCAGCCTCGGTTGGCTGGGCCAGCCGCTGACCCTGTTCAGCCTGTTCGGCCTGCTGCTGGTCACGGCCATCAGCGTCGACTACGCGATCCTTATGCGCGAGCAGATCGGCGGGGCCGCCGTCAGCCTGCTGGGAACCTTGCTGGCCGCGCTGACCACTTGGTTATCGTTCGGCCTGCTGGCCGTCTCCAGTACCCCGGCGGTGAGCAATTTCGGCCTGTCGGTCAGCCTCGGCCTGGCATTCAGCTTTATGCTGGCGCCCTGGGCCGGGCAACAAAAGCACGCCTTATGAATGTGAATATCGCCAAAGTGGCAAGGAGCCTTCGTGCCCACAGTTGAAATGGAACGTCGCCAGGTGGTGGTGATCGGTGCCGGGCCATCCGGGGCCATCGCGGCCGCGCTGCTCAAGCGCAAAGGGCATGATGTATTGATTATCGAGCGCCAGTATTTCCCGCGTTTCTCGATTGGCGAAAGCCTGCTGTCGCACTGCATCGACTTTATCGAAGAAGCCGGCATGCTCGACGCCGTGCAGGCTGCCGGCTTTCAACTGAAAACCGGTGCGGCGTTCGCCTGGGGCGAGCGATACAGTGCGTTCGATTTCGGTGACACCTTCAGCAACGGCAAACCGACCACCTTCCAGGTGCAGCGTGCCGAGTTCGACAAGCTGCTGGCCGACCAGGCGGCGTTGCAGGGTGTGGAAATCCGCTACGGCGAAAGCATCGTCGGCGTGGATTTTTCCGCCAACCATCGCTACCTGCACGTACGCCGCGAAAATGGCAGCGAGTACCACCTCAAGACCGCATTCGTGCTGGATGCCAGTGGCTATGGCCGCGTGCTGCCACGCCTGCTGGACCTCGAAGTGCCGTCCGGTTTCCCGCTGCGCCAGGCCGTGTTCACCCACGTCGAAGACCGCATCGAACACCCAGGCTTCGACCGTACCAAGATTCTGATCACCACCCATCCCCTGCAGCGTGATATCTGGTTCTGGACCATCCCGTTCAGCAACGGCCGATGCTCGGTGGGCGTGGTCGCGGCCAAGGAACATTTCGACGGCCGTGACCACGATCTGGATGCCTGCCTGCGCAGCTTTATCGACGAAACCCCAAGCCTGTCCGGCGTACTGCAGAACGCCGTGTGGGACACCCCGGCGCGCAGCATCGGCGGCTATTCGGCCAACGTCAAAACCCTGCACGGCCCGGGCTTTGCGCTGTTGGGCAACGCGGCGGAATTTCTCGACCCGGTATTCTCCTCCGGCGTCACCATCGCGATGCGCTCGGCGAGCATGGCCGCCGGCGTGCTGCATCGCCAACTGCAAGGCGAAGCGGTGGACTGGCAAACCGAGTTTGCCGAACCGTTGAAGCGCGGCGTCGACACCTTCCGCTGCTACGTCGAGGGCTGGTACGCCGGGACATTCCAGGACGTGATTTTCCACGCCGGCAGTTCGCCGCAGATTCGCCGCATGATCAGTTCGATCCTCGCCGGCTACGCCTGGGATGAACGCAACCCGTTTGTCAGCGAGCCCAAGCGGCGCCTGCGGATGCTGTCGCAAATCTGTGCGAGTGAGCCGGTATGACCAGCCCTGCGGTTGAAAAGAACTACCTGAGTAAAAACTACGTCGAAGAAACCCGCTTCGGCTTCTGGTTCCTGCGCAGCCACACCTGGCAGCATCATGTGTTGCGCGTGGCGATCGATGACCTGCGCAGCCTGTTCAGCGAACCGCTGCCGGTGGCGCCGGTATTGCTCGACGCCGGCTGCGGCCAGGGTAAATCGTTCAAGTTGCTGCAGCAGGTATTTGCGCCCGCGCGCCTGATCGGCCTGGATGCCGACCCTCACAGCCTGGCACTGAGCCGCGAAGAAGCCACTCGCCAGGGCCTGACCGTGGAGTTGATCGGCAGCGACTGCGCCACCCTCGAGATACCCGACGCCAGCGTCGATATTGTGTTTTGCCACCAGACCTTTCACCACC
This sequence comes from Pseudomonas sp. 28 E 9, assembly GCF_900004785.1. Taxonomy (NCBI): domain Bacteria; kingdom Pseudomonadati; phylum Pseudomonadota; class Gammaproteobacteria; order Pseudomonadales; family Pseudomonadaceae; genus Pseudomonas; species Pseudomonas sp. 28 E 9. The sequence goes on from NZ_CVTK01000054.1 coordinate 297,896, forward strand.
TGGTCGAGCAGCATCGCGCCCTCAAGGAGTTCTATCGGGTCCTCAAGCCGGGCGGCTATTTGCTGTTTGCCGAATCCACCGAAGCCTACATCGACACCTGGGTGATTCGCTGGCTGTTCCGCCACCCCATGCATGTGCAGAAAAGCGCCGAGCAGTACCTGGACATGCTGCGCGAGCAGGGCTTTGAATTCGGCGCGCAGAACGTCTCGTACCCCTATCTGTGGTGGAGCCGCTCCAGCGATTTCGGCCTGCTGGAGCGTTGGGGCCTGCGCAAGGCGCCGCCGGTCGGCCAGCGCGAGGAAACCCTGGTCAACTGCGTGGCGCGCAAGCCGGCAGAGGCCGCGCGTTCATGATCCGCTGGTTGCTGATGAGTTGCCTGTTGCTGCTCGGCGCGTGCGCCAGCCAGGCGCCGTTGCCGCAAACCCTCCCCGCCCTGAACTTGCCGATGCAACTGCATGTACAACGCCTGGAGGGCGAACTCAGCCAGGATTGGCTGCTGGTGATCCAGCGTGAAGGCACGGCGATTCGCTGGTCGATGATGGACCCGTTGGGCATTCCCCAGGCCCGGCAGAAGTTGATCGACGGCAAGTGGCAGGCCGATGGCTTGCTGCCGCCCAATCCCCAGGCACGAACGCTGTTCGCCGCGCTGTTGTTTGCCCTGGCCTCGGCGGATGACCTGCGTGCGCTGTATCCTGCGGCCCAGGCCATGGACCTTACGCGAACGCTGCCGGGCCATTGGCAAATCGTCTATCAGTCTTCAGAGGTGTTCAGCGTGAACATGGTGGGCCAACCGTTGAGCTATCACATTACCCCGCTGGGCGCGGGCAAATGAGCGCCTACCTCAACGCCCTGGGCGTGATCTGTGCCCTCGGTCGCGGCCAGGCCGAAGTCAGCCGCAGCCTGTTTGCCGGCGACTGTGGCGGCATGCGCGCCGAGAGCGGCTGGGTGCCCGAGCGCGTGGTGCCGGTCGCGGCCGTGCGCGGCGAGCTGGCGCCCCTTCCGGCACAGTTGGGCCAGCAGAGCAGCCGCAATAATCAGTTGCTGCTGGAAGCGGCGTTGCAGATCGAAGACTCGATCCGCCGGGCGATCCACACCTACGGCCCCTCACGGGTTGGCGTTGTGCTGGGCACCAGCACGTCGGGCATCGACGAGGCCAGTCGCGGCATTGCCCACTACCTGCGCGATAACGCCTTTCCCGGCGACTACGACTACCAGCAGCAGGAACTCAGCGCTCCGGCGAATTTCCTCGCCGACTGGCTGCAATTGAGCGGCCCGGCCTATGTGATTTCCACCGCCTGCACCTCCAGCGCCCGTGCGTTGATGAGTGCCCGGCGCCTGCTCGACCTGGGCCTGTGCGATGCGGTGATCTGCGGGGGCGTCGACAGCTTGTGCAGGCTGACGCTGAACGGCTTTACCGCACTGGAAGCGGTGTCTGCCGAGCGCTGCAATCCGTTTTCGGTGAACCGCAACGGCATCAATATCGGCGAAGCGGCGGTGGTGTTCCTGATGAGCCGTGAGCCGGCACCGGTCGCCCTGTTGGGCAGCGGCGCCAGCAGCGACGCGCACCATATCTCCGCCCCCGAGCCCACCGGCAAAGGAGCGTTGCAGGCCATGCGCAAGGCCCTGGCCCAGGCGAAACTCGCGCCCGAGCAGATCGGCTACCTGAACCTGCACGGCACCGCCACCCAGCACAACGACGCCATGGAAAGCCTGGCGGTCGCCAGCCTGTTTCCGGGCGGGGTGGCCTGCTCCTCGACCAAACCCATGAGCGGCCACACCCTCGGCGCGGCGGGCGCACTGGAAGCGGCGTTCTGCTGGTTGAGCCTGACGCACGGGCGAGTCCCTCCCCATGTGTGGGACGGTCACGTCGACCCGGCGCTGCCCGCCTTGCAGTGGGCACACCAGGGCGACACCTTGAAAAAACCTTATTTGATGAGCAACTCGTTTGCCTTTGGCGGCAACAACGTCAGCCTGATTATTGGAGAGGCCCCATGATCGCTTGGCCACTCGCCGAACTGCTGCCCCATGCGGGCGACATGATCCTGATCGACCAGGTGCTGTCGTTCGATGAAGAGCAGGTGCACACCCGTCTCACCGTCAAGCCCGGCGGCCTGTTCAGCCTGGCTGACGGCAGCCTGCCGGCCTGGGTCGGTATCGAGCTGATGGCGCAAAGCGTCGCCGCCTATGCCGGGTGCCGCGCGCGCCAGCAAGGCCACGCGGTGGAACTGGGCTTCCTGCTGGGCACGCGTAAATTCGAGTGCAACGTGGCGCACTTTCCCGCCGGCGTCGAGCTGCATATCCACGGCCTGCGCTCGCTGGAGGACGACAATGGCATGGGGGTGTTCGAATGCCACCTCACCGGCGACGGCATCCAGGCCAGCGCACGTTTGAACGTATTTCGACCGCCCCAGGCGGCCACCTATTTAGATGAATCGAAGGACGAAACGCCATGACTGAATCCGTACTGGTCACCGGCTCCAGCCGTGGCATCGGCCGCGCCATTGCCCTGCGCCTGGCCCGGGCCGGGCATGACCTCGTGCTGCATTGCCGCAGTGGCCGCGCCGAAGCCGACGCGGTACAGCTCGAAATCGAAGCCCTGGGCCGCCAGGCGCGGGTGCTGCAATTCGATGTCGCCGATCGCGCGGCGTGCAAGGAAATCCTGGAGGCCGACGTCGAGCAACATGGCGCCTATTACGGCGTGGTGCTCAATGCAGGCCTGACCCGCGATGGCGCATTCCCGGCGCTCTCGGAAGACGACTGGGACGTGGTGATGCGCACCAACCTCGACGGGTTCTACAACGTGCTGCACCCGGTGATGATGCCGATGATCCGTCGTCGCGCCGCCGGGCGCATCGTGTGCATCACCTCGGTGTCCGGGCTGATCGGCAACCGCGGCCAGGTCAACTACAGCGCCTCCAAGGCGGGCTTGATCGGCGCAGCCAAGGCGCTGGCCATCGAGCTGGGCAAGCGCAAGATCACCGTCAACTGTGTGGCACCGGGTTTGATCGACACCGCCATGCTGGACGAAAACGTGCCGGTCGAAGAACTGATGAAAATGATCCCGGCGCAACGCATGGGCACTCCGGAAGAAGTGGCCGGCGCGGTGAATTTCCTGATGTCGGCCGAGGCAGGCTATATCACGCGCCAAGTGTTGGCCGTGAACGGGGGCCTGTGCTGATGAAACGCGTTGTCGTCACCGGCATGGCCGGCATGACCTCCCTGGGCTGCGACTGGGACACCATCGCGGCCAACTTTCGCGCCAACCGCAGCGGCATCCGGCGCATGGATGAATGGGACCGCTTCACCGAATTGAACACGCGCCTGGCCGGGCCGATTGACGATTTCGCCGTCCCCGCGCACTGGACCCGCAAGCAGCTGCGCAGCATGGGCCGCGTCTCGCGCCTGGCGGTGTGGGCGGCGGAGCAGGCGCTGCAGGACGCCGGTTTGCTTGGCGACGCGTCGATCAAGGACGGGCGCATGGGCGTGGCCTGTGGCTCGTCCACCGGCAGCACCGATGAGATCAAGGCGTTCGGCAACATGCTGCTGAACTCGGTGGCCGAGGGGCTGAATGCCAATTCCTATGTGCGCATGATGCCGCACACCACGGCGGCGAATATCAGCATCTTCTTTGGCCTGACCGGGCGCCTGATCCCCACCTCCAGCGCCTGCACCAGCGGCAGCCAGGGCATCGGTTATGCCTACGAGGCCATCAAGTTCGGCCGTCTGCCGTTGATGCTCGCCGGCGGCGCCGAAGAGCTGTGCCCCACCGAGGCCATGGTGTTCGACGCGCTCTACGCCACCAGCCTGAAAAACGACGCGCCGCAAACCAGCCCACGCCCCTACGACAGCGGCCGCGATGGGCTGGTGATCGGCGAAGGCGGCGGCATGCTGGTGCTCGAAGAGCTGGAACACGCGCTGGCGCGAGGTGCGCATATCCATGCCGAGATCGTCGGTTTCGGCAGCAATGCCGACGGCCAGCACACCACCCGCCCGGAACAGAAAACCATGCGCCGCGCCATGGAGCTGGCGCTGGAAGACGCCGGGCTTGAACCGTCCGCCATCGGCTATGTCAATGGTCACGGCACCGCCACCGACCAGGGCGACATCGCCGAGACCCTGGCCACCAGCAGCCTGTTCGGCAGCCGCATGCCCATCAGTTCGCAGAAGAGTTTCCTGGGCCACACCCTGGGCGCGTGCGGGGCGCTGGAGTCGTGGTTCAGCATCGAGATGATGAATCGTGACCAGTATGTGCACACCTTCAACCTGGACTCGGTCGACCCGCAATGCGGTGAGCTGGATTACCTGCAAGGTGGCTTTCGCCAGATGCACAACGACTACGTGATGAACAACAACTTTGCCTTTGGCGGCGTCAACACCTCGCTGATCTTTCGCCGCTGGTCCTGACTTTTTAATCGATTGGAGAAAACGGAATGTCTTCCCTGCTACGCGCCACCCTGATCGCCCTGGCCCTGTTGACCACCGCCGGTTGCACCAGCAAACCGGTGCTCAACACCCAGCACGAGCTGCCGGCCACGCCCCAGCTCAGCGAAGAAAAAATGAAACAGGTGATCGTCGCCGCCCTGCAAAAACGCGAGTGGACGGTACAACGCCTGAGCCCGCAGTTGGTGCAGGCCGACATCACCGTGCGCGGCCAGTTCTATGCCGCCATCGACATCCGCTACACCCGCAACAGCTACGCCATCAGCTACCGCGACAGCCGCGAACTGGGCTACAAGGACGGCAAGATCCATCGCAACTACAACCGTTGGGTGAGCATGCTGGATCGGGACATTCTGGCAGGGCTGCGCTCGGCGGGGATGCAGTAAGCCAGAAACGACAAAGGGCGCCTTTCGGCGCCCTCTTCACAAACAGGTTGGCTTGTCATCGCCGCTTCCTGCCTGGCTCTGCGATGGCTGGTTGCCCAGGATCCTCAGAGTCTCACAAGCCCCTTTCGGGAACTCGGCCAGTATGCCTGAAAACAGGTTGCCTGCAATCAGTGGCAAAACGCCGTCCATCCAGAGACTGCTTTATCGCAAGCCGAGTGCACTGCGCACCGCCGCTTTTATCGCCATAAACTGGTCATGGGTAAGCTCTGCAATTTTGTAAGTTGGATCGTTCCCACGCTCCACGTGGTAACGCCGCCTGGGACGCTCTGCGTCCCGCCGCGAGTGCATGGCTCCAGCCTTCACCTGGGTGACGCGGAGCGTCACGGGATGCATTACCACGCGGAGCGTGGGAACGATCGGGTGTGAACATACCTACGCCACCGCCCTACGCGTCAACAATTCCACAAACGCTCTCGCCATCGGCGTCTGCGCACCCTTGCGCTGCACCAGCCATACCGCGGTCACCGCTTCCGGGTCCAGCAACGTGCGATACACCACGCCATCGATCCGTATCCGTTGATAGGACGCCGGCAGCACCGATACGCCCAATCCCGCCGCCACCAGACCGATGATGGTCATCGCCTCCCCCGCCTCCTGGGCGACATGCGGGCTGAAGCCGGCGTCACGGCACAGGCTGAGCAGTTGCGCATAGAGACCGCTGCCGTAGGTGCGCGGGAAAAACACGAACAGTTCTTCTGCCAATTGCGCCAGGTGCAAGCTGCGCTCGCTGCCCTGCGCCAACGGGTGCCCGGCGTTCAGTACCGCCACCAGGGGCTCGCGCATCAGCTCGACCACACACAGTGATTCGGGCAACGGCAAAGGCCGCATCAGCCCGACCTGGATCGATTCATCCACCAGCGACTCGGCCACCTCGGTGCTGCTCATTTCCTGCAGGCTCAAGTGCACGGCTGGAAAGGCTTGGCGAAACGCAAAGATCGCCTGCGGGATGCTGGCGTTGAATGGCGCCGACGAAGTGAATCCGATTTTCAGCTCTCCCAGCTCTCCCATCTGCGCCCGTCGCGCGACGTCCGCCGCTTTATCCACCTGCGTCAGCACCAGGCGCGCCTCGTGCAGAAACAGGCGTCCCGCTTCGCTCAGCTCGACCCGACGATTGGTCCGCTCAAACAACCGCGCCCCCACCTCTTGCTCCAATGCCTGGATCTGCTGGCTCAGTGGCGGTTGCGAGATGCCCAGCACCTGCGCGGCGCGGCCAAAATGCAGTTCTTCGGCGACGGCAATGAAGTACCGCAGATGACGTAATTCCATGCACACCTCATTAGGTCGTAGAACCTATCAAACAGGTCGAACAATATATTGGAAAGAATCATTAGCCAGCTATATTCTTTTTCCCATTGTCAGTCCTGGCAGACTTTCCTCCCCGAGGTCCCCCGTGAATCCTGCTGTTGCTCCACTTGCCCAACACACCCCGCCTTCAGCCCTCGATGACGTGGTGGCGCAGCTCAATGACGAGTACATCGAAAAAGGCACGCCGATGTTCATGCGCACGGTGCTGGCGCTGTTCTCCGGCGGGTTTGCCACCTTTGCCCTGTTGTATTGCGTACAGCCGATGATGCCGGCGCTGTCCCACGAATTTTCCATCAATGCCGCGCAAAGCAGCCTGATTTTGTCGGTCGCCACGGCGATGCTTGCCTTCGGCCTGCTGATCACCGGGCCGATTTCCGACAGGCTGGGACGCAAACCGGTGATGGTCGCCGCGCTGTTCTGCGCAGCGCTGGCAACCATCGCCAGCGGCTTGATGCCGAGCTGGGAGGGTATCCTGCTCATGCGTGCGCTGGTGGGCTTGTCCTTGAGTGGCCTGGCCGCCGTGGCCATGACCTACCTGAGCGAAGAGATCCACCCGCAGCACATCGGCCTGGCCATGGGCCTGTACATCGGCGGCAATGCGATTGGCGGCATGAGCGGGCGGCTGATCATCGGTGTATTGATCGACTTCGTCAGTTGGCACACCGCCATGCTGATCATCGGCGGCCTGGCGCTGATCGCCGCGACGGTGTTCTGGAAGATACTCCCGCCATCGCGCAACTTCCGCGCCAGCAGCCTCAAGCCGCGCAACCTGCTTGATGGCTTCGTGATGCACTTCAAGGACGCGGGCCTGCCGTGGTTGTTCCTGGAAGCGTTCCTGCTGATGGGCGCGTTTGTGACCCTGTTCAACTACATCGGCTATCGCCTGCTGGCCGACCCGTATGACCTCAGCCAGGCCGTGGTCGGCCTGCTGTCGCTGGTGTATCTGTCAGGCATCTACAGCTCGGCGAAAATCGGTTCTCTGGCCGACCGCCTGGGCCGCCGTCGCGTGCTGTGGGCCACCATTGTGCTGATGCTCGCCGGCATGGCCCTGACGCTGTTCACCCCGCTATGGCTGGTGGTGCCGGGCATGCTGATCTTTACCTTCGGCTTCTTCGGCGCCCATTCGGTAGCCAGCAGCTGGATCGGGCGGCGTGCGGTGAAGGCCAAGGGACAAGCGTCGTCGCTGTATCTGTTTTGCTATTACGCAGGGTCAAGCATTGCCGGGACGGCGGGCGGGTTCTTCTGGCACTTGGGCGGATGGAACGGGATTGGCGGGTTTATCGTCGCGCTGCTGATTGGCGCGTTGCTGGTGGCGTTGAAGCTGGCGAAGTTGCCGCCGTTGGCGCAGGTCTGAAGGTTTCTGGCTTTTAATGTGGGAGGGGGCTTGCCCCCGATAGCGGTGATCCAGTCAATGAATCTGGTGACTGACACTCTGCTATCGGGGGCAAGCCCCCTCCCACATTTTTGCTCTGTGTTTTATTCGTGGTATTGCGCCGACAGTTCATGCACCGCGCGCAGGAAGGCACCCGCGTGCTCCGGGTTCACTTCCGGGGTGATGCCATGGCCGAGGTTGAACACGTGACCGGTGCCCTTGCCGTAGCTGGCAAGGATGCGGCTGACTTCGGTGCGGATCGCTTCCGGCTTGGCGTACAGCACGGTGGGGTCCATGTTGCCTTGCAGTGCAACTTGACCGCCAACGCGACGGCGGGCTTCGCCAATGTCGCAGGTCCAGTCCAGGCCCAACGCGTCGGCGCCTGCATCGGCGATACTTTCCAGCCACAGGCCGCCACCCTTGGTGAACAGGATCACCGGCACCTTGCGGCCTTCGTGTTCGCGGATCAGGCCGCTGACGATCTTGCGCATGTAGGCCAGGGAGAACTCCTGGTAGGCCGCCGCCGAGAGGTTGCCGCCCCAGGTGTCAAAGATCTGCACCGCTTGCGCGCCGGCCATGATCTGGCCATTGAGGTACGCGGTGACCGACTGCGCCAGCTTGTCCAGCAGCAGGTGCATGGCGTGCGGGTTGTCGTAGAGCATGGCCTTGGTCTTGCGGAAGTCTTTCGACGAGCCGCCTTCGACCATGTAGGTGGCCAGGGTCCAGGGGCTGCCGGAGAAGCCGATCAGCGGCACGCGGCCATTGAGTTCGCGGCGGATGGTGCTCACAGCGTCCATCACGTAGCCGAGGTCTTTGTGCGGGTCCGGGATCGGCAGGGCTTCGATATCGGCCAGGGTGCTGATGACCTTCCTGAAGCGTGGGCCTTCCCCCGTCTCGAAGTACAGGCCTTGGCCCATGGCGTCGGGAATGGTCAGGATGTCGGAAAAGAGAATGGCCGCGTCCAGTTGTGGGTAGCGGTCCAGCGGCTGCATCGTGACTTCGCAGGCGAACGCAGGATTCATGCACAGGCTCATGAAGTCGCCGGCGTGGGCGCGACTGGCGCGGTACTCCGGCAGGTAGCGACCGGCCTGGCGCATCATCCATACGGGCGTGACGTCTACGGGTTGCTTGAGCAGGGCACGAAGGAAACGGTCGTTCTTGAGGGCAGTCATGTCGGCATCCGCAAAAAAAGTGCGGGCATTTTCTCAGAGCGCGACGCAAAAGGCACGGTATGTGCCGTGCCTTTTGTCTATCGGGTCAATTTGTCGCGGACTTGAAAGCGCTGCAAAACAACTGTGGGAGGGGGCTTGCTCCCGATGGCGGTGGGTCAGTCAGTGAATCTGGTGACTGATGCAGCGCTATCGGGGGCAAGCCCCCTCCCACATTTTGATCCCATTTCAACCTGGGATCGGGGTCAGACCTGCAGGTAGTCCAGGATCCCTTCGGCGGCATTGCGGCCTTCGAAGATCGCCGTTACCACCAAATCAGAGCCGCGCACCATGTCGCCACCGGCGAAGATTTTCGGGTTGCTGGTCTGGTGCTTGTACTGGCCCTGCTCCGGGGCGACGACACGGCCCTGGCTGTCGGTCTGGATCGCGAACTGCTCGAACCACGGCGCCGGGCTTGGGCGGAATCCGAAGGCGATGACCACGGCGTCGGCCGGGATGATCTCTTCGGAACCCGGGATCGGCTCGGGGCTGCGACGGCCACGGGCATCCGGTTCGCCAAGACGGGTCTCGACCACCTTCACACCTTCGACGCGGTCTTCACCGACGATGGCGATCGGCTGGCGGTTATAGAGGAATCTCACACCTTCTTCCTTGGCGTTCTTCACCTCTTTGCGCGAACCGGGCATGTTGGCTTCGTCGCGACGATAAGCACAGGTCACCGACTTGGCGCCCTGGCGGATCGAGGTACGGTTGCAGTCCATCGCGGTGTCGCCACCGCCGAGCACCACGACCTTCTTGCCTTTCATGTCGACGAAATCTTCCGGCGACTTTTCAAAGCCCAGGTTGCGGTTGACGTTGGCGATCAGGAAATCCAGCGCGTCGTACACGCCCGGCAAATCCTCACCGGCAAAGCCGCCCTTCATGTAGGTGTAGGTGCCCATGCCCATGAACACGGCATCGTATTCGGCGAGCAGTTGCTCCATGGTGATGTCTTTGCCGATCTCGGTGTTCAGGCGGAACTCGATGCCCATGCCGGTGAAGACTTCGCGGCGATTGCTCAACACGGTCTTTTCCAGCTTGAACTCGGGGATGCCGAAGGTCAGCAGGCCGCCGATTTCCGGGTTCTTGTCGAACACCACCGGGGTCACACCGCCACGTACCAGCACGTCGGCACAGCCCAGGCCCGCCGGGCCCGCGCCAATGATCGCGACACGCTTGCCGGTCGGCTTGACCTTGGACATGTCCGGGCGCCAGCCCATGGCGAACGCGGTGTCGGTGATGTACTTCTCCACCGAACCGATGGTCACCGCGCCGAAGCCGTCGTTGAGGGTGCACGCACCCTCGCACAGACGATCCTGCGGGCACACCCTGCCGCAGACTTCCGGCAGGGTGTTGGTCTGGTGCGACAGCTCGGCGGCGGCGAGGATGTTGCCCTCGGCGACCAATTTCAGCCAGTTGGGAATGAAGTTGTGCACCGGGCACTTCCATTCGCAATACGGGTTACCGCACCCCAGGCAGCGGTGGGCCTGGTCGGCCGAGTGCTGGGGTTTGAAGGGTTCGTAGATTTCCACGAACTCTTTCTTGCGTTGACGCAACAGTTTCTTCTTCGGATCTTTGCGCCCGACATCGATGAACTGGAAGTCGTTATTCAGACGTTCAGCCATGTTAAAACCTCATCAAACTCTTCAGGCGCATATCACTGCGGGTTGGCACGGATGCTGGAAAGCAACGATTTCAGGTTGGCAGCCTTGGGCTTGACCAGCCAGAAACGACGCAGGTAATCATCGAGGTTTTCGGCGAGATTGCGACCCCATTCGCTGCCGGTCTCCTCGACATACTCGTCCAGCACGTGCTGCAAGTGGTTCCGGTAGGATTCCATGGCTTCGCCGCTGATCCGCTGGATCTCGACCAACTCGTGGTTGACCTTGTCGACGAAGGTATTGTCCTGGTCGAGCACGTAGGCGAAACCGCCGGTCATGCCTGAGCCGAAGTTGTAACCGGTCTTGCCCAGTACCGCGACAAAGCCCCCGGTCATGTACTCGCAGCAGTGATCGCCGGTGCCTTCCACAACCGTATGGGCCCCGGAGTTACGCACGGCGAAACGCTCACCGGCGGTGCCGGCGGCGAACAACTTGCCACCGGTGGCGCCGTACAGGCAGGTGTTGCCGATGATGGCACTGTCCTGGCTCTTGTAGACGCTGCCTTCAGGCGGAACGATCACCAGCTTGCCACCGGTCATGCCCTTGCCCACGTAGTCGTTGGCGTCGCCTTCGAGATACATATGCAGGCCGCCGGCGTTCCACACACCAAAACTCTGGCCAGCGGTGCCCTTGAAGCGGAAGGTGATCGGCGCTTTCGCCATGCCCTGGTTGCCGTGCTTGCGCGCGATTTCACCGGAGATGCGCGCGCCGATGGAACGGTCGCAGTTGCAGATATCCAGGGCGAATTCGCCACCGCTGGCGTCGTTGATCGAGGAGCCGGCCATTTCGACCATTTTCTCGGCCAACAGGCCTTTGTCGAACGGTGGGTTGCGGTCCACCTGGCAGAATTGTGGCTTGTCGGCCGGGATGTGATCGCTGCCCAACAGCGGCGTCAGGTCCAAATGTTGTTGCTTGGCGGTCTGGCCTTCGAGCACTTCGAGCAGGTCGGTACGCCCGATCAGTTCTTCCAGCGAACGCACGCCGAGCTTGGCCAGCCACTCACGGGTTTCTTCGGCGACGTAGGTGAAGAAGTTCACCACCATGTCGACGGTGCCGATGTAGTGATCCTTGCGCAGCTTTTCGTTCTGAGTCGCCACGCCGGTGGCGCAGTTGTTCAGGTGGCAGATGCGCAGGTATTTGCAGCCCAGGGCAATCATCGGCGCAGTACCGAAGCCGAAGCTTTCGGCGCCGAGGATCGCGGCCTTGATCACGTCGAGGCCGGTTTTCAGGCCGCCGTCGGTCTGTACCCGCACTTTGCCGCGCAGGTCGTTGCCGCGCAGGGTCTGATGGGTTTCGGCCAGGCCCAGCTCCCACGGCGCACCGGCGTACTTGATCGAGGTCAACGGCGAAGCACCGGTGCCGCCGTCATAGCCGGAGATGGTGATCAGGTCGGCATAGGCCTTGGCCACACCGGCGGCGATGGTGCCGACCCCGGCTTCCGCCACCAGTTTCACCGAGACCAGCGCCTGCGGGTTGACTTGTTTCAAGTCGAAAATCAGCTGCGACAAGTCTTCAATCGAGTAGATGTCGTGGTGCGGTGGCGGCGAAATCAGCGTCACACCCGGCACTGCATAGCGCAGCTTGGCGATGAGGCCGTTGACCTTACCGCCCGGCAGTTGCCCGCCCTCCCCCGGCTTGGCGCCCTGGGCCACCTTGATCTGCAGCACTTCGGCGTTGACCAGGTATTCCGGGGTCACACCGAACCGGCCGGTTGCCACCTGCTTGATTTTCGAGCTTTTGAGCGTGCCGTAGCGCGCCGGGTCTTCACCGCCTTCGCCGGAGTTGGAACGCGCACCCAGGCGGTTCATGGCTTCGGCCAGGGCTTCGTGGGCCTCGGGCGACAAGGCGCCCAGGGAAATACCGGCGGAGTCGAAGCGCTTGAGGATAGATTCCAGCGGTTCGACTTCGGCGATGTCCATCGGCGTGTCCAGGGTCTTCACCTTGAACAGGTCGCGGATCATCGACACCGGGCGGTTATCCACCAGCGCTGTGTAGAGCTTGAACTTGGCGTAGTCGCCCTGCTGCACGGCGGCTTGCAGGGTGCTGACCACGTCCGGGTTGTAGGCGTGGTATTCGCCACCGTGCACGAACTTGAGCAGGCCGCCTTGCTGGATCGGCTTGCGCGCGCTCCAGGCTTCAGCCGCCAGGGCTTTCTGTTCGGCTTCGATATCGACGAAACGCGCACCCTTGATGCGGCTCGGCACGCCACGGAAGCTCAACTCACAGACTTCTTCGGAGAGACCGATGGCTTCGAACAACTGGGCGCCGCGATACGAGGTGACGGTGGAGATGCCCATCTTCGACAGGATCTTCAGCAGGCCTTTGGTGATGCCCTTGCGGTAGTTCTTGAACACCTCGTAGAGGTCGCCCAGCACTTCACCGGTACGGATCAGGTCGCCCAACACTTCGTACGCGAGGAACGGGTACACAGCCGAGGCGCCGAAGCCGATCAACACCGCGAAGTGGTGCGGGTCGCGGGCAGTGGCAGTTTCGACGAGGATGTTGGAGTCGCAGCGCAGGCCTTTCTCGGTCAGGCGGTGATGCACAGCGCCGGTGGCCACGGATGCGTGGATCGGCAACTTGCCCGGCGCGATATGCCGGTCGGTCAGCACGATCTGGGTACGACCGGCGCGCACGGCTTCTTCGGCCTGGTCGGCGACGTTGCGCACAGCGGCTTCAAGGCCGAGGCTCTCGTCGTAGTTCAGGTCGATGATCTGGCGGTCGAAGCCTGGACGTTCCAGGGTCATCAGCGAGCGCCACTTGGCCGGGGAAACCACCGGCGAGCTGAGGATCACACGGGAAGCGTGCTCCGGCGATTCCTGGAAGATGTTGCGCTCGGCACCGAGGCACACTTCCAGCGACATCACGATGGCTTCGCGCAGCGGGTCGATCGGTGGGTTGGTCACCTGGGCGAATTGCTGGCGGAAGTAGTCGTACGGCGTGCGCACGCGCTGGGACAGCACGGCCATCGGCGTGTCGTCGCCCATGGAGCCGACGGCCTCGTAGCCTTGCTCACCGAGCGGGCGCAGCACCTGGTCGCGCTCTTCGAACGTGACCTGGTACATCTTCATGTATTGCTTGAGCTGATCGACGTCGTAGAAAGCCGAACCGTGGTCGTTGTCTTCCATGGTCGCCTGGATGCGCAGGGCGTTCTTGCGCAGCCATTGCTTGTACGGGTGACGGGACTTCAAACGGTTGTCGATGGCGTCAGTGTCGAGGATCTGCCCGGTTTCGGTGTCCACGGCGAGGATCTGGCCAGGGCCCACGCGGCCTTTGGCGATGACGTCTTCCGGCTTGTAGTCCCACACGCCGATTTCCGAGGCCAGGGTGATAAAGCCGTTGGTGGTGGTGACCCAGCGCGCCGGGCGCAGACCGTTACGGTCGAGCAGGCACACCGCGTAGCGGCCGTCGGTCATGACCACGCCGGCCGGGCCGTCCCACGGCTCCATGTGCATCGAGTTGTATTCGTAGAACGCCCGCAGGTCCGGGTCCATGGTCTCGACGTTCTGCCACGCAGGCGGAATGATCATGCGCACGCCACGGAACAGGTCGATGCCGCCGGTGACCATCAACTCGAGCATGTTGTCCATGCTCGAGGAGTCCGAACCCACGCGGTTGACCAGCGGGCCGAGCTCTTCGAGGTCCATCAGATCGTTGGCGAACTTGGTGCGACGGGCCACGGCCCAGTTGCGGTTGCCGGTGATGGTGTTGATCTCGCCGTTGTGGGCGAGGAAGCGGAACGGCTGGGCCAGCGGCCATTTCGGCAGGGTGTTGGTGGAAAAGCGCTGGTGGAACACGCAGATCGCGGTTTGCAGGCGCTCGTCGCTCAGGTCCGGATAGAAGGCGGTGAGGTCCGCCGGCATCATCAGGCCTTTGTAAATGATGGTCTTGTGGGAAAAGCTGCAGATGTAGTGGTCGGTGTCGGCGGCGTTGAGCACCGACGAACGACGACGCGAGGTGAACAGCTTGATCGCCATGTCCTGGTCGCTCAGGCCGTCGCCTGCGATGAACACCTGTTCGATCTGCGGCAGGCGCTCGTTGGCCAGGCGGCCGAGCACGCTGGTGTCGATCGGCACTTTGCGCCAGCCGATCAGTTGCAGGCCGGCGGCGACGATCTCGCGGTTCATGTTCTCGCGAGCAGCTTCGGCTTTGACCGGGTCCTGGTTGAAGAACACCATGCCCACCGCGTATTGCTTGGGCAGGTCGACAGCGAAATGCTCTTTGGCAACGGCGCGCAGGAACTGGTTGGGCTTTTGAATCAGCAAGCCGCAACCGTCACCGGTCTTGCCGTCGGCGTTGATCCCACCGCGGTGGGTCATGCAGGTCAGGGCCTCGATGGCCGTTTGTAAAAGGGTATGACTGGGCTCGCCCTGCATGTGGGCTATCAGGCCGAAACCGCAGTTATCCTTGAATTCATCGGGTTGGTACAGACCTGCTTTCATAGACACTTTCTCACCAGGCTGCCTCTTCTATCGAGGCAAATTTCTTTTCAATTCAACCGGTTACCTTCCACGCCGAACGTACGCCGGCTTAGCGGGGGCAAAAGGGAGGTCATTGTACACACCGACACAGACGCTCACAAATTTAGCGACGAAATGTCGCAAATCTATGTCGCATTTATGAAAGGTTTAAAGCGATATGCTGTGCTAGTCAAAACTTTTTTAATTCTGACCGCTACGACTCAAAAGCTACCGTGACGCAGACACCACAAAGCGCGCGGCCTTCAGGGCTGCACGCTGTTGTCGTTTTTTTGAGGTGCTGGGAGGGCGGCCTGGGTAAGGCCGCCGGATCTTCAGCGAGTTGTCGCGAGTTCTTGTTGAACGCTGGCGACAGTTCGAGGCCAAGGTTTACCAGCCTGAACCTTCGCTGGCAAGGCTTTGATGGCAGAATCGGCTGCGGCGCGGCTTGGGAAGCTGCCGTAGGTGATCACGTAGAGAGGCTTGCCGTTGAGCACTTTCTTGAAATACCGGTACTGGCCGCCCTGCTCTTTGACGAACGCCTGGGCGTTGGCCTCGGAGCTGGTGCCGAGGATCTGCACCACGAAGTTGCCGGTGGGCTGGCTGCTGTACCAACTGCTGCCGGCGGCACCGGCCTTGGCGACGGTGGCGGCAGGCTTTTCAGCAGGCTTGGCCGCTGGCGCCGGAGCCGGAGCCGGTTTGGCAACCGGTGCAGGCTTGGCCGTGGCCACCGTCGGCGCCGGCGTCGGCTTGGCGGCCGGCGCAACCTGGGTGGCGGGGGCCACTGGGGTGGCTGGCGTGCCTGCCGGTACGCCCGCAGGCGGCGCGGTGGTCGTCACGGTTGGCGGCGTGGCGCTGGAGCCTTCCACCGGCACGCCGTCGTCGCCTTCGGAGATGCCACCGGCTTCCTCGGCCAGCGGGCCGCGCATGACCGGTTGGCCGACCATCGGCAGGTTGGTCGGTTGGCCGGAGTTGGCGAATTCGACATTTGGCGTGGGCTTGCCCAGTGGCAACTGCGCCTGTTCGGTTGGCGCGCCAGCGGTGGTCGGCGCCTTGCTGCGGCCTGGAATCAACCAGGCGGCGGCAACGGCGACCACGACAACGGCGGAAATAGCCAATACGTGCTTCTTAGGCATAGTGAACCCCATCTTTGGACGCTTGACCGCAGAGCGGCTGGCAATCATGGCTTCGATCATTGCATCGCGGGCAACCTGATTGATGTTGCCAGGCCAGCCATCGGAGCTTTCGTGAATATCAGAGATCTGCGCAGCGGAGAAAAGTTCGATACCGGCCCCCGCACCTTCGAGGCGCTGAGCCAGGTATTCGCGGGTCTCTTCTTCTTCGTAGGGCTGCAATTCGATGACGTGAAACAGCTCTTGCTCACCGCTGATCTGTTCCAGATCGGCGATCAGCGACGACTCACCGAACAGGAACACATGGGGACGACCTTCCGGCGTACCCGCCGCCAGCGCCAGCAATGCTTCGAGGGCGGATTCATCGAGTTGCTCGGCGTCATCCACCAGCAGGTAGACTTCCTGGCCGGTCAGGCCCAACTGCACCACCTGCTTGAGGATCGCGTTCGGCTCGGCGTTGGCGACGTCCAGCGCCTGCGCCACCTGGCGCAGCACGCCCGCCGCATCACCGGCGCCACGGGCCGAGACCACGACGCTCTGCACCGATTGCTTGTTGGTGCTGGCGACCAGCGCCTGGCGCAGCAATGTCTTGCCGCTGCCCAACGGCCCCGTGACCACCAGCAGCAACTGGCTGTAGCGCGCGAGGTGGTGCAATTGCCCCAGTACCGGCTTGCGCTGGGCAGGGAAGAATTTGAAACCAGGCACCCGTGGAGCGAAAGGGTCGTGGCTCAAGTGATAATGGCCGAGGAACGCCTCGTCGGCATGCAAACTAGTCATCGCGATCTTATTAACCTTTAAGCTGGGCCAGGGCGCGGTAATCCGCTCCCAGCGTGGCCTGTAAAATCTCTTTCGGATAATCGTCGGTCACCACCGCTTCGCCCATGTGGCGCAACAGCACCAGCCGCAGCCGACCGTCGATCACTTTCTTGTCTATTGCCATGTGCTCCAGGAAATCCGCTTCGGTCATCTCGGACGGCGGAATCACCGGCAAGCCGGCGCGCTGGAACAGACGGATCCCGCGATCACGCTCCTGGGCGCTGATCCAGCCCAGGCGCTGCGACATCTCCAATGCCATCACAGTGCCAGCCGCGACGGCTTCCCCATGCAGCCACACACCATAGCCCATGTGGGTTTCGATCGCATGGCCGAAGGTATGACCCAGGTTCAGGGTAGCCCGTACACCGGACTCCCGTTCGTCGGCATTGACCACCAGCGCCTTGGCTGCGCAGGAGCGGGAAATTGCCTCGGTGAGTGCCACCTGGTCGAGGGCGCGCAGGGCGTCCATGTGTTCTTCCAGCCAGGTCAGGAAGGGCTCGTCGCAGATCAGCCCGTACTTGATCACTTCCGCCAGGCCCGCCGACAGCTCGCGGGGTGGCAAGGTGTTGAGGGTGGCCGTGTCGATCAGCACGGCCTGCGGCTGATAGAACGCGCCGACCATGTTCTTGCCCAGCGGATGGTTGATGCCGGTCTTGCCGCCCACCGACGAATCGACCTGGGACAGCAGCGTGGTCGGCACCTGGATAAAGTCCACGCCACGCTGGTAGCAGGCGGCCGCGAAGCCGGCCATGTCGCCGATCACACCGCCGCCCAGGGCGACCACGGTGGTGCGGCGGTCATGCCGTGCGCGCAGCAGGCCATCGAAAATCAGCTGCAGGGTTTCCCAGCTCTTGTGGGCTTCGCCGTCGGGCAGGATTACCGAGATCACCGAGTACGCCGCCAGGCTGCGGTTCAGACGCTCCAGATACAGCGGCGCCACCGTTTCGTTGGAGATGATTGCCACCTGCCGACCGGCAATATGCGGTGCGAGCAGTTCGGGCAGGTCCAACAGACCTTCGCCAATATGGATCGGGTAGCTGCGCTCGCCTAGATCGACCTTAAGTGTCTGCATGTGTCCCCGCGTTGAAGATAGTGTGACGACCGGTAACGCCTGGATCAGACGCTGCCTGATGGCTCTACGCCATGCCCCGCAAGGTCATGGCGCGCCGCCGAGAATAGCGCATTTGCGGCCAGGCTTTAACGGGGTGCCAGCCGTTGCAGGCGCTCAAGAATATCGAGTACCACCATTCGGGGCGGCCGTTCATCGGTTTCCACCACCAGATCGGCGATCTCCCGATACAGCGGATCGCGCAGCGCAAGCAGGTCCCGCAGGGTTTTTTCCGGGTTTGCCGTGCGCAGCAATGGGCGATTGCGATCACGAGCCGTGCGGCCCACCTGCTGCTCGACCGAGGCATGCAGATACACCACCCGACCACCGGCATGCAGGGCGCGGCGATTCTCATCACGCATCACTGCGCCTCCGCCGGTGGCCAATACCACGCCATCGCAGCCGCACAGCTCGGCAATCATTGCCTGCTCGCGGTCGCGAAAGCCCAGTTCGCCTTCCTTATCGAAGATCCATGGGATATTGGCACCCGTGCGCAATTCAATTTCCTTATCGGAATCTTTGAACGGCAGGCGCAGCTCTTTGGCCAGCAAACGGCCGATGGTGCTTTTTCCAGCCCCCATCGGCCCTACAAGAATCAAATTTCGCACAGAATCAACGACTCACAGCAATCGCCTGGTTATTCATGATACGCGGAGTCAGGAATACCAGCAGCTCGGATTTTTTCTCCGACCGCACATCGCGCCGGAAAAGGCGGCCAAGATACGGCACATCGCCCAAAAATGGCACTTTATCTAGCACTTTGCTCTGGGTATTGGAGAAAACCCCGCCGATGACAATGGTCTCGCCATCCTTGACCAGGACCTTGGCATTGACCTCGTTTTTCTTGATCGGCGGCACGTCGTTGAGTTTGTTCAAATAGTCGGGTTCGTCCTTGGTGACTTTGACCACCATGATCACATGATCGTCGGGGGTGATCTGCGGCGTGACCTCCAGCGACAGCGAAGCTTCCTTGAACGAGACCGAGGTGGCGCCCTGGGACGTGGATTCCTGATAGGGAATCTCGGTGCCCTTGAGAATGCGCGCGGTTTCCTTGTCCGAGGTGACCACCTTGGGCTGTGAGACGATTTCGCCGTTGCCGGACTTTTCCATGGCGGCCAGCTCAAGGTCCAGCAGCAGGTTGTCGGTGATAAACGCCAGCCCCAGACCCGAGGTGCCGGTCAGCGAACCCAAATCGACAAAGGGTGAACTGGGTGGGTTCTGCGTTGGCTGCGCGCCATCTGCCAGGGGTTTGGGAATACCGCCGGCGCCCCAATTGCCGCGATTGAGCCGCCCACCCCAGCGCACGCCCAGGCTTTTGTCGTAATCGACATTGGCCTCGACAATGCGCGCCTCGATCATCACCTGGCGCACCGGGACGTCCAACTGCGCCACGATCCGCCGCAGCTCTTGCAGCCGCTCTGCGGTCTGGTAGGCGATGATATTGTTGGTGCGATCGTCCACCGCCACCGAACCGCGTTCGTCGGTCGCGCCTTCAAAGCCGGCCATGGACTGGAACAGCTTGGCCAGGTCCGCCGCCTTGGCGTAATTGACCTGCAGCAACTCCCGGCGCAACGGCGCCAGTTCGGCCATCTGCTTGCGCGCCTCCAGCGTCAGCAGTTCGCGTGCGGCCAATTCGTCGGCGGGGGCCACCAGCAAGACGCCGGCCATGACCCGCTTGTCCAACCCCTTGGCTTGCAACACCAGGTCCAGCGCCTGGTCCCAGGGCACGTCCTTGAGCCGCAGGGTGATCGAACCCTGCACCTCGTCTGCGGCCACCAGGTTCAGGCCGGCGACATCGGCGATTTGCTGCAATGCCGCGCGCAAATCGATGTTCTGGAAATTAAGGTTCAGTGTGTCGCCTGTGTAGCCGGCCGACGATGCGCTTTCGGGCGGCGGCAGATGGATAAGGTCGACGCGATTGGGCACAGCAACAGCCATCGGCACCGTGAACGCTATCCATAGCGCCACGCCGAAGGACAAGAAAATCCTTTTCATTGTTTGATTCCGTTATGAGTTGACGTTCAACACCAGCGTTCGCGGGCGCTCCAGCCAGAGGCCCTGTTCATCGGGAAAGCGCTCGACCAGCTCCACATGGCCGTCCTGGATGGACGTGACCTGACCATGATCCGGCCCGAGGTAATCGCCGACCGCCAGCCGATGCACCGTTGATCCGGCACGCAGCAACGCGAAGCTCTGCCCGCCGCCGGACAGCGTGCCGACCATGTCGAACTGGTCGATTGCGATGCCCTCCAGCAGCCCGCGCGGCCGTGTGAGATCCGGAGCAGGGGCGGGCCGCCCAGGCGTATGATCCGGCTGTAAGGCTGTCAGTTGAAACGGGTCGCGCAGGGAGGTCGCGTCGTACACAAAGCGCGGAGCCGGGACGCCCGCCTGTGATGCCTTGCCCCCCTGGAAAACGCCTCGATAGGCCTTGATCAGCAGCTCCAGCCGCAACAAAGCCCCTTCCGAGCGCAACGCCAGGTCATGCACCGTGACGACGCGCTGCAAACTACCCAGGGCGCTGACGAACGCCGCCAGGTCGTGATAACCCCCTGTAACGCCAACCTTCAAGGGCTGTTCGACATGGAACGGCTGCGACGCCTCGTCCATCACCTCGACGCCCTCGACCCATACGCCCTTGGCAACCGCCAGCCGAGCGATGTCTTCAAGCAAGTCCGGCACTGCAGCGTCACCGGACAGTTGCCCTTGAAGATCCGCGACGGTGTCTTCCATCACCCTGACGCGCTCGGTGTGCGCCTCAAGGTCTGCGGCCACACCGGCACTCTGTTCAAGCTGCCCGCGCAGCACTTGCTCGCGCGCCTCCAACCCGTGCAATCGCGCTCGCGAAGCGCCCAGGTATGACACCTCCGCTATCAACAGCACCAGGCCGCCGAGGGCGCAGCCAAGCAGCACCTTTCCGGGCCAGGGCCATTTTGCAGCGTTGTAGGTAAGTGCGCAAAAGTCGAGCCCGGGCAGGCTCATGGTTGCGCCTCGATGGTTTCCCCCTGGCGCACCATCAACTGAAACTGATGAGCGCCGCGCTCACCCTCTGCCTGAACACGCTCGAGCCGCGCCGAATGGCCGCCTTGCGACGCCTCCAGCCGACGCATCAACTGGGCGATATCCTGGTTGCTGTCGGCACTGCCGCGGATGCTGAGCGTGTCGCCGTTGGCGACCACCTCATGCAGGTGAACGCCATCGGGCATCGTGCGCGCCAGCTGATCGAACAGCCGAGCGCCGGAGGAGCGAGCGTCGTGCAGGTCCTGCATCACCTTCATGCGCTGCGCCAATTGCTGGCTTCGCTCCTGCAGGTCGTCGATGGTCTTGATTCGTGAGTCATGCGCGGCAACATTTCCGTCCAGGCGCACGTTGCGGGTGACCTGCCGGTCTATCGCCTGGTCGATCACTTGATCGGCCAGCCACACCGCCGCGAGCGCCAGGCAGGCAAACGCCAGCAAAAGCACCAACAAATACTTGCGGCGCCGCTCGGCCAGCAGTTGGCGCCAAGGCAAAAGATTGATTCGTGTCATCCAGCGAAACTCCTCAGGGCCAACCCGCAAGCCACTCCCATCCCGTGGGCATCGGCGGCCCATTGTGCGCCATCGACTCGATGACCTGGCGTGAAGCTGGCAAAATCCTGACGGCAAGCGCGCTCCAATGCAAATGCTTCGACATCCACCACCCGTGTCACCAGCCCGGCCAGGCCCAGGACCGCCTCGCGCGCCTCGACCTGTTCGCGCAGGCAAGCCGCCAACATGACCTGCACCCGCCCGGCGCCCTGGGACGACGGGCCGCGTACCTGAAAATCGATGGCGACTTCGTCCAGAGGATAAGGAATGTACTGGTCGGCCTCCATGTGTATCTGCCAGGCCCTCTCTTCGTCGCTGAGGCCTGCGTCCATTTCGATCACCCGCGTAATCACCGACGGGCCCGAGACGGCCACGGCTGCGTGCCTGGCGCGACTGTGCAGCCGCGATAATACCTGCTGCAGCGCCCGCCCGGCCCCTTCAAGGTCGAGCACGGTGCCATCGACCACCGCATGCGCCGGCAACCCCTGCGCGGCGTAGCCCTGAATGCTGAAACCTTGCGCCGAACGGCCCAGCTCGATCAGCTTGATACCTCGGTCATTGATGTCGACGCCGAGAACGATGGCGTGTTTTCGCCTGAAAAATCCCTTTCCCATAAAACTCCCTAAAGCTTTGCCTGTCTTACCGCCTGATTGCCTCCGGGCCGTGCATTCGGTCGACTTGTTTGAGCCGTGCGAATGACGCCCGGAGGCGAAAATGCTTTAATGCCCAGCGTTTTTTCCCGCTTTTTATCTGCCGCCCGGGTCGATCCATCGTTCGCCATGCATGCCCCGACGCGTAACTCTTTCTTTTCTCTGGAAATCCAAAAGCCTTGATTCGTCTGCTGAAGTTTTTCGGGTACTCCATTGTCGCGATCGTCTGCGGGCTGCTGCTCGTACTCAGCGGGGCCTACCTCTACCTTAGTCCGGGTTTGCCGTCGGTAGAGGCCCTCAGAAGTATCCAGTTGCAGATTCCTTTGCGGGTCTACAGCAGCGATGAAAAACTGATCGCGGAGTTCGGCGAAATGCGCCGTACACCGATCCGTTTCGCCGACATTCCGCCCAATTTCATCAACGCACTGCTGTCGGCTGAAGACGATAATTTCGCCAACCACTACGGCGTCGACCCCAGCAGCCTGGTCCGTGCAGCCACGCAATTGGTAAAAAGCGGACACATTCAATCCGGCGGCAGCACCATCACCATGCAGGTGGCGAAGAACTTCTTCCTCACCAGCGAGCGCAGTTTTTCGCGCAAAGCCACCGAGATCCTGCTGGCATTGCAGATCGAACGCCAGTTGACCAAGGACGAAATCCTCGAGCTGTACGTCAACAAGATTTACCTGGGCAACCGTGCCTACGGCATCGAGGCGGCGTCCCAGGTGTACTACGGCAAGTCGATTCGGGATGCGAGCCTTGCGCAAATGGCGATGATTGCCGGCCTGCCCAAGGCGCCGTCGCGCTTCAACCCGCTGGCCAACCCGGCGCGCAGCAAGGAGCGTCGCGACTGGATCCTGGGGCGCATGTACAAGCTCGGCAAGATCGACCAGACGGCTTACGAAAGTGCCGTGGCCGAACCATTGAACGCCAGCTATCACGTGCCGACGCCGGAAGTGAATGCGCCGTATATCGCCGAAATGGCCCGTGCGGAAATGGTTGGCCGGTATGGCAGCGAGGCCTACACCGAAGGTTTCCGCGTAACCACTACCGTTCCGAGCAACTTGCAGGAAATTGCCAACCATTCGCTGCACGATGGCCTGATCACCTATGACCAGCGCCACGGCTATCGCGGCCCTGAATCGCGCCTGCCGGGCAAGACCCTGAGCGCCTGGACCACCGAACTGGGCAAGCAACGCCCGATCAGTGGCCTGGAGCCGGCCATCGTCACCCAGGTCAAGAAAGATGGCGTGCAGGTACTGACCCGCAGCGGCGAAGCGCATGTGGCGTGGGACAGCATGAAATGGGCACGTCCATTCCTGAATACCAACAGCATGGGCCCGATGCCCAAGCAGCCGTCCGATGTGGCGCAGGTGGGTGACTTGATCCGTGTGCAACGCCAGGCCGATGACAGCCTGAAATTCAGCCAGGTACCGGTCGCCCAGGGCGCACTGGTGTCCCTGGACCCGCAAAATGGTGCGATCCGCGCGCTGGTCGGCGGCTTCGCCTTCGAGCAGAGCAACTACAACCGCGCCACCCAGGCCAAGCGCCAGCCGGGCTCGAGCTTCAAGCCGTTCGTCTACAGCGCCGCGCTGGATAACGGCTATACCGCCGCCAGCCTGGTCAACGATGCGCCGATTGTGTTCGTCGATGAGTACCTGGACAAGGTCTGGCGCCCGAAGAACGACACCAACACCTTCCTCGGCCCGATCCGCATTCGCGAGGCGCTGTACAAGTCGCGCAACCTGGTGTCGATCCGCCTGCTGCAGGCGATGGGCGTGGGCAAGACCATCGACTACATGACCCGCTTTGGCTTCGCCAAGTCTGACCTGCCGCCGAACCTGTCCCTGGCCCTGGGCACCGCGACCCTCACGCCGATGGAAATTGCCACCGGCTGGAGCACCTTTGCCAACGGCGGCTACAAGATCTCGCCGTACCTGATCGACAAGATCGAAAGCCGCAATGGCGACACACTGTTCACCGCCAACCCGCCACGGGTACCCGGCGATGTGGTCAATGGCGTGGCGGCAACCGATGGTCTCGCCGCGCCAAGTAACGGCGGCATCACCATTGAGCCGACGCCGGGTACGACACCTGCCGCAAACGCTCAAGCGCCGGACGAGCCACAGGCACCGGCGGTGGCTGAACGCATCGTGGATGGCCGCACCACCTATATTCTCAACAGCATCCTGCAGGACGTGATCAAGAAGGGCACCGGCCGACGTGCATTGGCCCTGGGCCGTGCGGACATCGCGGGCAAGACCGGTACCACCAACGAATCCAAGGATGCCTGGTTCTCCGGCTACAACGGTGACTACGTGACCACCGTATGGACCGGTTACGACCAGCCCGAAAGCCTGGGCCGTCGCGAATTCGGCGGCACCGTGGCGCTGCCGATCTGGATGAGTTACATGGGCGCAGCCTTGAAGGACAAGCCGCTGCACACCCAGCCGGAACCTGAAGGCATCCTCAGCCTGCGCATCGACCCGGTCAGCGGCCGCGCGGCCTCGCCAAGCACGCCGAACGCCTACTTCGAACTGTTCAAGAGCGAAGACACGCCGCCGTCGGTCAACGAGCTGGGCAACGGCGCCGTACCGGGCAGCCCGCTGCCGGCGGATGAAGGCGCGCCGATCGACCTCTTCTAAGGCGCAACACAGTTCCAATGTGGGAGGGGGCTTGCCCCCGATTGCAGTGTGTCAGTATCTGTCATTGATGCACCGCTATCGGGGCGTAGGTATCTACACAACTCTGTAGCGCTCAACCGTAACCACGATGCGAAGCGAGCCGCTCTTGATCTTGATCTGCTTTTGATCTCAGGCGCCCCGTTAAACCACGCTGGCCGAATGCAGGCTTGAATCCGTGGGCAACCCGGCAGGACGCCGGGTTAGCCGCACTGGGCCATGGATGGCCCATTGCGGCGGCCCACGGATTCAAGCCTGCGTTCGGGCACACCGAGCCTAAGCGAGGTGCCGAGTGGTGGGGCAAGAGCGTTTTGCTTACTTTTGCGCTTTTCAAAAGTGAGCCGCTGTAAAAGCGGAACCATTATCAGCCGTTACCGCAGAAACGGATATGCACTCGGTCCAATCCAATACCCTGGTCGGCCCAGAGGCCGCCATCGGGGGCAAGCCCCCTCCCACATTTGGACCTTCGCCAGCCTTCAGATAATTACCACCCAACAAAAAGCCCCGACTCGCGAGAGCCGGGGCTTTTTGGTGGGTGCGTTACTCAGGCTTAGCCGTTGAACACATCATCCACGCTTTGCAGCGGGTAGTTCTTCGGATACGGCAGGGTTGCCACACCAGTCTCGATTGCAGCCTTGGCCACGGCATCGGAGATCAGGGTGATCAGGCGCTTGTCCATGGGTTTCGGAATGATGTACTCACGACCGAACTCCAGCTTGGCGCCACCGTAGGCGTCGCAGACATCCTGCGGCACCGGCAGCTTGGCCAGTTCACGCAGGGCGTTGGCGGCCGCTACTTTCATTTCTTCGTTGATGCGCTTGGCGCGAACGTCCAGGGCACCACGGAAAATGAAGGGGAAACCCAACACGTTGTTGACCTGGTTCGGGTAGTCCGAACGGCCGGTGGCCATGATCACGTCGTCGCGGGTGGCGTGGGCCAGTTCCGGGGCGATTTCCGGGTCCGGGTTGGAGCAGGCGAACACGATAGGGTTCGGCGCCATCGACTTCAGGCCTTCGGCGCTCAGCAGGTTCGGACCGGACAGGCCGACGAACACGTCGGCACCGTCAAGGGCGTCAGCCAGGGTGCGCTTGGAGGACGGGTGGGCAAACATCGCCTTGTACTGGTTCAGGTCGGTACGCTCGGACTGGATCACGCCCTTGCTGTCGACCATGTAGATGTTTTCCAGCTTGGCGCCCATGCTGATGATCAGCTTCATGCAGGAAATGGCCGCAGCGCCGGCGCCCAGGCAGACGATCTTCGCCTCACCCAGGGTTTTGCCGGCGATTTCCAGGGCGTTGATCATGCCGGCCGCGGTAACGATCGCGGTGCCGTGCTGGTCATCGTGGAATACCGGGATGTCACACTGTTCGATCAGCGCCTTTTCGATCTCGAAGCACTCAGGTGCCTTGATATCTTCCAGGTTGATGCCACCGAAGGTGATGGAAATGCGTTTGACGGTGTCGATGAAGGCCTGCGGGCTCTCGGAGTCGACTTCGATGTCGAAAACATCGATGCCGGCAAAGCGCTTGAACAGCACGCCCTTGCCTTCCATGACCGGCTTGGACGCCAATGGACCGAGGTTACCCAAACCCAGGATCGCGGTGCCATCAGAAATCACTGCAACCAGGTTGCCCTTGCCGGTGTACTTGTATGCCAGCTCGGGGTCGCGGGCGATTTCACGTACGGGCTCGGCAACGCCAGGGCTGTAGGCCAGCGACAGATCACGGGCGGTGGCAGTGGCTTTGGTGAGCTCTACACTCAGCTTTCCTGGACGAGGATTGGCATGATATTCGAGAGCGGCAGTTTTCAAATCAGACATATCGGCATTCCGCTTTTACTGTTGGTCGACGGACCGCCGAGGATACGCGTGTCGTAAAGCCCCTACAAGACTGGTCAGTCACAGGTGTCAAGGCCCTGCTGCGGCGTACTTTAGTCTAAAGCCACGGGATACAAGGGCTAGACTGTTCACAATCGCATAAAAAAATGTCTACAATTTTTTATTATTGCGCTCAGCCCAGCATGCTCGGATCGGTGAGCGGCAACAGCCAACGTGCCTGAGGGTCTTTCGGCCCGCCGCGCCTGGAGCGGTCCTGCACCCAGCCACGCGCCTCGATTGTCTTGCCTTGCAGACCATTGAGCATGGCGGTATCGAATAAACGGACCCGATCAGGCGCAATGCGTAATACCAGTGAGCCCTGCAACTGGATCCAGACGCCACCGCGATTGCGCTCGATTTTGCTGACCCGTCCGCTGACCAGGGCGAACCCCGACCGCTTGAGTTGCGCCACGCTCTGTACCGGCGATTGCCGCCAAAGCCCCAACCGCGCGTTACGCGCACTGTTTTCAGCAGCCTGCTGACAGGCGACCAGCTCGACATTCGGCGCGACACCCACCTGAAACCCCAGGCCCTCAGCCAGCAATTGCGCCTCAAGGTTGTTGCCGTCGGCGCCATACAGGTGGGCAAGGGTTCGCCCGTAGCGATCTTTACCCTCGCGCCCCCGCACCAGCCCGAGGCGACCGTCACTGGCATTGACCAATGCCTGCAGACGCTGGCGCGCGGCAGCCGCAAACGGCTCGTCGGAGCGGCCCTTCTTACCGGTCTCCGGCGCGTTGATACCGATCATCCGAACGCTGCGGCCATCCTTGAGACGCACAGTGTCGCCATCCACCACGCGCTGCACGTGCACAGGCGCCACCGACGCCGGCGCGGGGCAGAACACCTGGGCCTGGGTGGCGGATAGCCAAATCGCAGGCACAAAAAAGGCGCCCGCGAGGGACGCCTTTTTCAACAGCTGGCAAAAGCCCATAAGGCTTTTGAGCCTTACTCTGCCGGAGTAGCAGCAGCAGGCTTCTTGCCGAAAGCACCAAAGCGATCTGCAAAGCGCTGTACACGGCCGCCGGTGTCCAGAGTCTTCTGCTTACCGGTGTAGAACGGGTGGCACTCGTTGCATACGTCAGTACCCAGTGGCTTGCACAGGTTCGAACGGGTTTCGAACTTGTTGCCGCAGCTGCAGGTAACTTCGATGGTTTCGTACGCTGGATGGATATCGGCTTTCATGGCACTTCCTCGGGCTAGCGTGCCGCCACTCGACACTATTGTCGAATACCGCACGTAATTAGGCCGCGAATTCTAACAGACCTTTTCAATCACGCAAGCTGCGCGTCCGACCGAAAACCGCCTTTCATCAGAAAACCACGGCATACCCAAGCCCTCCCCTGTCTGCTAGGCTCCCGCCCCTGCGCCACCACCTGCCTAGATGAGACCCTCCGCGTGCCCGACGCCATTTTGCGCCTCGCCCTGCCCTCGCCCCTGCGCCGCCTGTTCGATTACCGGGCGCCGGCGGGTGTGCCGCGTGCGCAGTTGGAGCCCGGCATGCGCGTGCGCGTGCCGTTCGGGCGTAGGGAAATGATCGGTATCCTGGTGGAAGTCACCGACCACAGCGAAGTGCCGGCCGAAAAGCTCAAGCCGGCCATCGCCATCCTCGACGCCACCGCGCCGCTGCCGCCCGCGCTGTTCAAGCTGTGCCTGTGGACCGCGCAGTATTACCAGCACAGCCTGGGCGATACCCTGAGCTGGGCGCTGCCGGTGCTGCTGCGCCAGGGCGAACTGGCCGAAGCGCGCCAGGAACGTTTCTGGTCGATGGTTCCCGGCGCGCGCCTGGACGACCCACGCATCGCCCGCGCGCCGCGCCAACGTGAAGCCCTCGCCACCCTGGCGCAGCACCCCCACGGCGTGGCTCATCAGCTATTGAGCAAGCTGATGCTGAGCAAGGACAGCCTCGACCTGCTGCTGGCCAAGGGGCTGGTGCAGGTGGAGATCCGCAAGCACGCCCCCGATCCGCGCCATGAACACTGGCTGGCCCAGCCGGAGCTGCCGCTGAATCCCGAACAACGCGCCGCCTATGAAGCGATCCGCGCAGGGTTCGACAGTTTCCATGCGTTCCTGCTGGCCGGCGTCACCGGCAGCGGCAAGACCGAAGTGTATTTGCAGTTGATCCGCGAAACCTTGCAGGCCGGCAAACAGGCGCTGGTGCTGATCCCCGAGATCAACCTCGGCCCGCAAACCCTGGCGCGGTTCGAACAGCGTTTCAACGCCCGCATCGCCCTGGTGCACTCGGCGGTCAACGACCGTGAGCGCCTGGAGTCGTGGCTGGCGGCGCGGGACGGCGAAGCCGACATTATTATCGGCACGCGCTCGGCGCTGTTCACCCCTATGAAAAATCCGGGCCTGATCATCATCGACGAAGAACACGACGGCTCGTATAAACAACAGGAAGGCCTGCGCTACCACGCCCGCGACCTGGCCCTGGTGCGCGCGCGCCAGGAAGACATCCCGATTGTGCTGGGTTCGGCCACGCCTTCCCTGGAAAGCCTGCATAACGCCTACACCGGTCGTTATGGCCTGCTACGCCTGAATGAACGCGCAGGTGGCGCCAAGCAACCGCGTTTCCTGCGCCTGGATGTCAAAAGCCGACCGCTGGACAGCGGAATTTCCGGCCCGATGCAGCAAGCCATCGGCCAGACCCTCGCCGCCGGCCAGCAAGTCCTGGTGTTCCTCAACCGCCGCGGTTTTGCGCCGACGCTGCTGTGCCATGACTGTGGCTGGATGTCTGAATGCGAGCGTTGCGATGCGCGCATGACCGTGCATCAGCGCTACGGCGAACTGCGCTGCCACCACTGCGGCCATGTGGAACCTGTGCCCCGCCACTGTCCACAATGCGGCAAGGTCGACCTGCGCCCGGTCGGCGCGGGCACCGAGCGCGCCGAAGAGCGCCTGGGCATTCTGTTCCCGGATTACCCGGTGCTGCGGGTGGACCGCGACAGTACGTCGCGCAAAGACGCGATGAACCAACTGTTCGCCACCATCCAGAAAGGCCAGCCGTGCATCCTGGTCGGCACGCAGATGCTTGCCAAAGGGCATCACTTTCCACGGGTGACCCTGGTGTCGATCCTGGATGCGGACGGTGGTTTATTCTCCGGCGACTTCCGCGCCAGCGAGCGCATGGCGCAACTGATCGTGCAGGTCGCCGGCCGCGCGGGGCGCGCCGAAGAGCCGGGCCGGGTGATTATCCAGACGCACCTGGCCGACCACCCGCTGCTGATTCAACTGACCGAACAAGGTTACTTTGCCTTCGCCGAACAGGCGTTGAGCGAGCGCCGCGCCGCCGGGCTGCCGCCGTTTGCGCACCTGGCGCTGCTGCGCGCCGAGGCGCATAAACCGGGCCAGGCCGAAGGCTTTCTGGACGAAGCGTGCAGCGCCGCTGAACGTTTGCTGGCAGAGCTGGGTCTGAGCGGCATCGAGCTGCTCGGCCCGGTGCCCGCGCCCATGGAACGCCGCGCCGGACGGTATCGCGCCCAGCTACTCTTGCAGGCAACGTCCCGTGCGCCGTTGCATCGGCTATTGAGCAGCTGGTTGCTGGCCCTGGAGCAAATGCCCAGTGGCCGGCAGGTGCGATGGTCACTGGATGTAGACCCGGTCGATTTGTATTAAGCCGTCCCCTGTAGGAGCGAGCTTGCTCGCGAAAAACTCAAGCACACTGCGTTTATTCTGGATAAACGCGACGCCCTCAGGTTTTTCGCGAGCAAGCTCGCTCCTACAGTGAGTAGGGTCACCTTAAAAGGCTCCGCAGGTCCTGCGAAGGTTGGCAAGCCCGCCCTCGCCACGGATAATGCCCAGTTTTTCCACCTGCGCATCGCGCGCCGCCGCTTGCGGTCGAAAGAGAACACCATGAAAGACACCATTCGCCAGCTGATCCAACAAGCCCTCACCCAACTCGTCAACGAAGGTGTGTTGCCTGAAGGCCTGTCGCCGGCGATCCAGGTGGAGAACACCCGCGACAAGACCCACGGCGACTTCGCCAGCAACATCGCGATGATGCTGTCCAAGCCTGCGGGCATGAAGCCTCGCGACCTGGCGGAAAAAATCATCGCCGCGCTACCGGCCGACGCCAGTGTCACCAAGGCCGAAATCGCCGGCCCGGGCTTTATCAACTTCTTCCAGAACACCCAGGCCCTGGCCGCACGCCTGGACGCCGCCCTGGCCGACGCCCACATCGGTGCACGCAAGGCCGGTGACAGCCAGCGCGTGGTCATCGACCTGTCGGCACCTAACCTGGCCAAGGAGATGCACGTCGGTCACCTGCGCTCGACCATCATCGGCGACGGCGTGGCGCGGGTCCTGGAGTTTCTCGGTGACACCGTCATCCGTCAGAACCACGTGGGCGACTGGGGCACCCAGTTCGGCATGCTGATGGCCTACCTGCAGGAAAACCCGATCACCAGCAACGAGCTGGCCGACCTGGAAAACTTCTACCGCGCCGCCAAGAAGCGCTTCGACGAATCCGAAGAATTTGCCGACCGTGCGCGCAGCCTGGTGGTCAAGCTGCAAGCCGGGGACCAGGAGTGCCTGGCGCTGTGGGGGCGTTTCCGCGATATCTCCCTGTCCCACTGCCAGGAAATCTACGAACTGCTCAACGTCAAATTGACCATGGCCGACGTGATGGGCGAAAGCGCCTACAACGACGACCTGATCAATGTGGTCAACGACCTCAAGGCCGCAGGCCTGCTGGTCGAGAGCAACGGTGCGCAGTGCGTGTTCCTTGAGGAATTCAAGACCGCCGATGGCGAGCCGCTGCCGGTGATCATCGTCAAGGCCGATGGCGGTTATCTCTATGCCACCACCGACCTGGCCGCCGTGCGCTACCGCAGCGGCGTGCTCAAGGCCGATCGCGCGCTGTATTTCGTCGACCAGCGCCAGGCCCTGCACTTCCAGCAAGTGTTCGAAGTGGCGCGCCGCGCCGGTTTCGTCACCCACCCGATGCATATGGAACACATGGGTTTCGGCACCATGAACGGCGCCGATGGCCGCCCGTTCAAGACCCGCGATGGCGGCACCGTGAAGCTGATCGACCTGCTGACCGAAGCCCAGGAGCGCGCCTACAGCCTGGTCAAGGAAAAGAATCCGGAACTGGCCGAGGCCGACCTGCGCAATATCGCCCGCGTGGTCGGCATTGGCGCGGTGAAATACGCCGACCTGTCCAAGCACCGCACCAGCGACTACAGCTTCAACTTCGACTTGATGCTCAACTTCGAAGGCAACACCGCCCCGTACCTGCTGTACGCCTACACCCGTGTGGCCGGTGTGTTCCGCAAACTGGGCAAGGACTTCAGCGAAGTCGAAGGCCAAATCGTGCTGGACGCACCTCATGAACAGGAACTGGCCGCCAAGCTCGCGCAGTTCGGCGAAGTGCTCAACAGCGTCGGCGAGAAAGGCACGCCGCATATCCTCTGCACCTACCTGTACGAAGTGGCCGGCCTGTTTTCCAGCTTCTACGAGAACTGCCCGATCCTCAGCGCCGACGATGAAGCCCAGAAGCAAAGTCGCCTGCGCCTTGCCGCACTGGCTGGACGGACCCTAAAGCAAGGCCTGGAGCTGTTGGGCCTGGAAACTCTGGAGCGCATGTAAGTTGGCAGCCAAGAAAAAACCTGCACCCAAGCGCGGCGCCAGCCGCTACCAGGCCCCGGCCAAGCAGCCGATTCCGGGATGGCTGTGGATGGCGATCGGCCTCACGGTCGGCGCATTCGTTGTCTTTCTGATGAAGCTGGAGCCCGGCCAGGGTGATGACGTCAAGCGCGTCAAACAGGAGCAGCAGAAAGCCACGAAAATCGCCGAGGCCAACAAGACTGCGCCGAGCCCGACGGTTCCGGTGAAGCCCAAGTACGATTTCTACACGCTGCTGCCGGAATCGGAAGTGATCGTGCCGCCCGACGCCGTGCCGGAGAAAACCCTGCCGACGCCGCAAGTGCCGACCACGCCGGTAACCCCAGCGGAAGCGGCGAAGATCGATACAGCACGCGCCCAGGCGGCATTGGCCGGCATCACTCCGCCTCCGGCACCGCCTGTGGCAGAGACCAAGGCCGCGCCGGTGACCAAGTTCTTCCTGCAGGCGGGCTCGTTCCCCAAACAGGCGGACGCAGACCGTGTACGCGCGCAGATCATTCTGCTGGGCCAGTCGGTGACGGTGGAATCCGGCACCGTGAAGGAAGCGACCTGGTATCGCGTGCTGGTAGGCCCGTTCAGCAACCGCGAGCAGCTGACCGTGGCGCAGAAACAATTGGCGGGCGCCGGGTTTAGCAACCTGCTGTTACAACAACGCCAGAGCCGCTGATCTCGAAGACATAGCAGGACTAATGTGGGAGGGGGCTTGCCCCCGATGGCGGTAAACCAGTCAATATATTCAGCGACTGATACACCGCAATCGGGGGCAAGCCCCCTCCCACATTTGGTTTTGCAGTGTTCCTGAACAGGTGTCGGATCAATAAACACCACTCGTCCGCACTGCCGTCCTACGGTTGAAATCCCCCTCGCCACCCCCATATGAGTTCCATCAGGGCATTTTCGCCCCGCTGCGTGGAGACTCTCCCCTTGACCACCATCGTTTCAGTACGTCGCCACGGCAAAGTCGTCATGGGCGGCGACGGCCAGGTTTCCCTGGGCAATACCGTGATGAAAGGCAACGCCAAGAAAGTGCGTCGCCTGTACCACGGCCAGGTGCTCGCCGGTTTCGCCGGCGCTACCGCCGATGCCTTCACCCTGTTCGAGCGTTTCGAAGGCCAGCTCGAAAAGCACCAGGGCCATCTGGTGCGCGCCGCCGTCGAACTCGCCAAGGAATGGCGCACCGACCGTTCCCTCAGCCGCCTCGAAGCCATGCTGGCGGTCGCCAACAAAGACGCGTCCCTGATCATCACCGGCAACGGCGATGTGGTTGAACCTGAACACGGCCTGATCGCCATGGGTTCCGGTGGCGGCTATGCACAGGCTGCGGCCAGCGCGCTGTTGAAGAAGACCGACCTGTCGGCCCGTGAAATCGTCGAGACCGCCCTGGGTATCGCCGGCGATATCTGCGTGTTCACCAACCACAACCACACCATTGAGGAGCAGGACCTCGCCGAGTAAGCCGTAGGCTTATTCCCGCTTGAGGCCGCCAAACACTATGTCCATGACTCCCCGCGAAATCGTCCATGAACTCAATCGCCATATCATCGGCCAGGACGATGCCAAGCGCGCCGTTGCCATTGCGCTGCGTAACCGCTGGCGCCGGATGCAACTGCCCGAAGAACTGCGCGTTGAAGTAACGCCCAAGAACATCCTGATGATCGGCCCGACCGGCGTCGGTAAAACCGAAATCGCCCGGCGCCTGGCCAAATTGGCCAATGCCCCGTTCATCAAGGTCGAGGCCACCAAATTCACCGAAGTCGGCTATGTGGGCCGCGATGTCGAGTCGATCATTCGTGACCTGGCCGACGCCGCCCTGAAGATGCTGCGCGAGCAGGAAGTGACCAAGGTCAGCCATCGCGCCGAAGATGCTGCCGAAGAGCGCATCCTCGACGCGCTGTTGCCACCGGCTCGCATGGGCTTCAACGAAGACGCCGCGCCGTCATCGGATTCCAACACCCGCCAGCTGTTCCGCAAGCGCCTGCGTGAAGGCCAGTTGGACGACAAGGAAATCGAGATCGAAGTGGCCGAAGTGTCGGGCGTCGATATTTCCGCGCCCCCGGGCATGGAAGAAATGACCAGCCAGTTGCAGAACCTGTTCGCCAACATGGGCAAGGGCAAGAAGAAAAGCCGCAAGCTCAAGGTGAAAGAGGCCCTGAAGCTGGTGCGCGACGAAGAAGCCGGACGCCTGGTCAATGAGGAAGAACTCAAGGCCAAGGCCCTGGAAGCGGTCGAGCAGCATGGCATCGTGTTTATCGATGAGATCGACAAAGTGGCCAAGCGCGGCAACTCCGGCGGCGTCGATGTGTCCCGCGAGGGCGTACAGCGCGACCTGCTGCCACTGATCGAAGGCTGCACGGTCAACACCAAGCTGGGCATGGTCAAGACCGACCACATCCTGTTTATCGCCTCCGGTGCTTTCCACCTGAGCAAGCCAAGCGACCTGGTGCCGGAGCTGCAAGGCCGTCTGCCGATCCGCGTGGAACTCAAGGCGCTGACCCCGGGCGACTTCGAGCGCATTCTCAGCGAGCCGCATGCTTCACTGACC
Organism: Pseudomonas sp. 28 E 9; assembly: GCF_900004785.1. Classification (NCBI taxonomy): domain Bacteria; kingdom Pseudomonadati; phylum Pseudomonadota; class Gammaproteobacteria; order Pseudomonadales; family Pseudomonadaceae; genus Pseudomonas; species Pseudomonas sp. 28 E 9. The sequence goes on from NZ_CVTK01000054.1 coordinate 332,782, forward strand.
GAGCAGTACCGTGAGTTGCTGAAAACCGAAGGCCTGGGCATCGAATTCCAGCCGGACGGGATCAAGCGCCTGGCGGAGATTGCCTGGCAGGTCAACGAGAAGACCGAGAACATCGGTGCGCGTCGCCTGCACACCTTGCTTGAGCGCCTGCTCGAAGAGGTGTCCTTCAGTGCCGGCGACATGGCCGGTGCGCAGAATGGCGAAGCGATCAAGATCGACGCGGACTACGTCAACAGTCACCTGGGCGAATTGGCAGAGAACGAAGACTTGTCGCGCTATATTCTGTAAGCCTCACACAGAATTGCTTCGCTTCAATGTGGGAGGGGGCTTGCCCCCGATAGCGGTCTGTCAGACAGATGTATGCTGACTGACACACGGCTATCGGGGGCAAGCCCCCTCCCACATTGTTAGGCCGGTTCCTTCAGGGTTATCTCCAATGTCGAAATTTCCTACTGCTGTAAACCTGCATAAAACCTCCAACACCCTGGGCCTCACCTACGGCCCTAATGAAACCTACCAACTGCCCGCCGAATTCCTGCGCGTGCACTCGCCTTCCGCCGAGGTCCAGGGCCACGGCAAACCCATCCTGCAATTCGGCAAGCTCAACGTTAAATTGATCAAGCTGGAACCGGCCGGCCAGTACGCACTGAAATTGACCTTCGACGACGGCCATGACAGCGGATTGTTCACCTGGGACTACCTTTATCAACTGGCCGTGCGTCAGGACGCGCTGTGGGCCGATTACCTGGCCGAGCTCAAAGCGGCCGGAAAAACCCGCGACCCGAGTCAGTCGGTCGTGCGGCTGATGCTCTAGTCCAGGCCTCTTGCTCTTTAGAGGGCATTTTCTAATTTCATCTGCTTGAATGCCCTGTCTCGTGGTCAACGATTGGCCCGCTTGCGAAAAAAATTAAACTCGGGTAACCAATGGAACTGGCAAGTTCCCTGCATTTGACGATGTGGTATCAACGGTCACCCGAGCGCAGTACCAGGCTGGTGTCGTGTATCGAAATGGGTGCGCGGAAATCGCCGGTACTCGTCTTTCGGACAATGGAGCGTCGTAGATGAGTAACAAGAATAACGATGACTTGAAACGCCAGGCCTCGGAAAACACCCTGGGGTTGAACCCGATCATCGCGTTACGCAAAAAGGACTTATTGGCCTCGGCGAAGATGGTGCTCACCCAAGCCATCAAGCAACCGTTACACAGCGTCAAACACGTCGCCCATTTCGGGGTGGAGCTCAAGAACGTCATGTTCGGCAAATCGGCGCTGGTGCCGGAGAGCGATGACCGTCGCTTCCATGACCCGGCCTGGAGCCAGAACCCGCTCTACAAGCGCTACCTGCAGACTTACCTGGCGTGGCGCAAGGAGCTGCACGACTGGATCGGTGACAGCAATCTATCGGAACAGGACATCAGTCGCGGCCACTTCGTGATCAACCTGATGACTGAAGCCATGGCCCCCACCAACAGCGCGGCCAACCCGGCGGCCGTCAAACGCTTTTTTGAAACCGGCGGCAAAAGCCTGCTCGACGGCCTGTCCCACCTGGCCAAGGACATGGTGCACAACGGCGGCATGCCAAGCCAGGTCAACATGGGCGCCTTTGAAGTGGGCAAGAGCCTGGGCACCACCGAAGGCGCCGTGGTCTTTCGCAATGATGTGCTGGAGCTGATCCAGTACAAGCCCATCACCGAGCAGGTACACGAGCGACCGCTGCTGGTGGTGCCGCCGCAGATCAATAAATTCTATGTATTCGACCTGAGCCCGGACAAGAGCCTGGCGCGCTTCTGCCTGCGCAATGGGCAGCAGACCTTTATCGTCAGCTGGCGCAACCCGACGAAGGCCCAGCGCGAGTGGGGCCTGTCGACCTATATCGAAGCGCTCAAGGAAGCCGTCGATGTGATCACGGCGATTACCGGCAGCAAGGACGTGAACATGCTGGGCGCCTGCTCCGGCGGCATCACCTGCACCGCGCTGCTGGGCCACTACGCGGCGCTGGGGGAGAAAAAAGTCAACGCCCTGACCCTGCTGGTGAGTGTGCTGGACACCACGCTGGACACCCAGGTGGCGCTGTTCGTCGATGAGCAGACGCTCGAAGCGGCGAAGCGCCATTCCTATCAGGCCGGCGTACTGGAAGGCCGTGACATGGCCAAGGTGTTTGCGTGGATGCGGCCCAACGACCTGATCTGGAATTACTGGGTCAACAATTACCTGCTGGGCAACGAGCCGCCGGTGTTCGACATCCTGTTCTGGAACAACGACACCACACGCCTGCCGGCCGCCTTCCATGGCGACCTGATCGAGCTGTTCAAGAACAACCCGCTGGTACGCGCCAATGCGCTGGAAGTGTGCGGCACGCCCATCGATCTCAAGCAGGTCACGGCCGATATCTATTCGCTGGCCGGCACCAACGACCACATCACGCCCTGGCAGTCCTGCTACAAGTCGGCGCAGTTGTTTGGCGGCAAGGTGGAGTTCGTGCTGTCCAGCAGCGGGCATATCCAGAGCATCCTCAACCCGCCGGGCAACCCCAAGTCGCGCTACCAGACCAGCGACGGCCTGGCGGGCACGGCACTGCAATGGCAGGAAAACGCGACCAAGCATACCGATTCGTGGTGGCTGCACTGGCAGGCATGGCAGGCGGAGCGAGCGGGGAAGTTGAAGAAGGCGCCGACGACATTAGGCAATAAAACCTACGCTGCGGCGGAAGCTGCACCAGGCACCTATGTACACGAACGCTAAATTGAAATGCGGTCAATGTGGGAGGGGGCTTGCCCCCGATAGCAGTGGATCAGCCAAGGATGTATCTCCTGGTAAACCGCCATCGGGGGCAAGCCCCCTCCCACATGTTGATCTCACTCCGGCTGTAGTACTTCACAGGGCTTGAGCATGCCGCAACCGTTCATCTTCCGCACCATCGACCTGGATGGCCAGGCCATCCGCACGGCGGTACGACCGGGCAAGCCGCACTTGACGCCGCTGCTGATCTTCAACGGCATCGGCGCCAACCTGGAGCTGGTGTTTCCGTTCGTCCAGGCCCTGGACCCGGACCTGGAAGTGATCGCCTTCGATGTGCCAGGGGTGGGTGGCTCCTCCACGCCCAACCGACCCTATCGCTTCCCCGGCCTGGCCAAGCTGACGGCGCGCATGCTCGATTACCTGGATTACGGCCAGGTGAATGCGGTGGGGGTGTCCTGGGGCGGTGCACTGGCGCAGCAGTTCGCCCATGACTACCCCGAACGCTGCAAGAAGCTGATTCTGGCGGCCACGGCTGCCGGCGCCTTTATGGTGCCCGGCAAGCCCAAGGTGCTGTGGCTGATGGCCAGCCCCCGGCGCTATATCCAGCCGTCCCACGTGGTGCGCATTGCGCCGATGATTTACGGCGGCTCGTTCCGCCGCGACGCCAAACTGGCCGCCGAACATGCCAGCAAAGTGCGCTCGGCCGGCAAGCTGGGTTATTACTGGCAGCTGTTCGCGGGGCTGGGCTGGACCAGCATTCACTGGCTGCACAAGATACGCCAGCCGACCCTGGTCCTGGCCGGGGACGACGACCCGCTGATTCCGCTGATCAACATGCGCATGCTCGCCTGGCGCATCCCCAATGCGCAGCTGCATATCATCGATGATGGCCATTTATTCCTGATCACCCGGGCGGAAGCCGTGGCACCGATCATCATGAAGTTTCTCGAGGAGGAGCGCCTGCGTGCCGTGATACATCCGCGACCGGCGGTGTGAAGGACCACACCGCCGCGCAACTTGCCAGGAACCGACTATGGTTCTGAATTGGCGTGCCCCTTGATGGCTTGACGAAGGAGTGTTGGCTCATGCGAGACAGACCCGTGACGAACCCGGCGCCCACCCCCGCCGCGTTCATCAACGCGCAAAACGCGATCACCGGCCTGCGCGGTCGCGACCTGCTGTCGACCCTGCGCACCGTGGCGGCCCACGGCCTGCGCAACCCGCTGCACACCGCGCCACGCTCTGGCCCTGAGCGGCCAACTGGGCCGCGTGTTGCTGGGGGACACGGTGCATGAGCCCAACCCCAACGACGGCCGCTTCAAAGACCCCACCTGGACGCTCAACCCGCTGTACCGGCGCAGCCTGCAAGCGTACTTGAGCTGGCAAAAACACACGCGCAACTGGATCGACGACAGCACCCTCAGCGCGGACGACCGTGCACGCGCACAGTTCGCGTTCGCCCTGCTCAACGACGCCGTATCGCCCTCCAACACGCTGCTCAACCCGCTGGCCATCAAGGAGTTGCTCAACTCAGGCGGCAACAGCGTGGTGCGCGGCGTCAGCCATTTGTTCGAAGACCTGCTGCACAACAACGGCCTGCCGCGTCAGGTCAGCAAGCACGCTTTCGAAGTGGGCAAGACCGTTGCCACCACGCCGGGCTCGGTGGTGTTTCGCAATGAGCTGCTGGAGTTGATCCAATACAAGCCCATGAGCGAAAAACAATACGCCAAGCCCCTGCTGGTGGTGCCGCCGCAAATCAACAAGTACTACATATTCGACCTCAGCCCGGCCAACAGCTTTGTGCAATACGCGCTGAAAAACGGGCTGCAGACCTTTATGGTCAGCTGGCGCAACCCGGATGTGCGGCATCGCGAATGGGGCCTGTCCACCTACGTTGCGGCGCTGGAGGAAGCCCTCAACGCCTGCCGGGCAATTACCGGCGCACGCGCGGTCAACCTGATGGGCGCCTGCGCCGGCGGCCTGACCATCGCCGCACTGCAAGGCCATCTGCAAGCCAAGCGCCAGTTGCGGCGCATCGCCAGCGCCAGTTACCTGGTGAGCTTGCTCGACAGCCAGATCGACGGCCCGGCCATGTTGTTCGCCGATGAACAGACCCTTGAAGCCGCCAAGCGCCGCTCCTACCAACAAGGTGTGCTGGACGGTCGCGACATGGCCAAGGTGTTCGCCTGGATGCGCCCCAATGACCTGATCTGGAACTACTGGGTCAACAACTACCTGCTGGGCAAGGAACCGCCCGCCTTCGACATCCTGTACTGGAACAACGACAACACGCGCCTGCCCGCCGGGCTGCACGGCGACCTGTTGGATTTCTTCAAGCACAACCCGCTGAGGCATCCGGGAGGCCTTGAGGTGTGCGGCACCCCCATCGACTTGCAGAAGGTCACGGTCGACAGCTTCAGCGTGGCCGGCATCAACGACCACATCACGCCGTGGGACGCGGTGTACCGATCCACCCAACTGCTGGGCGGCGAGCGGCGCTTCGTCCTGTCCAACAGCGGGCATATCCAGAGCATCCTCAACCCGCCCGGCAACCCGAAGGCCAACTACGTCGAGAACCCCAGGCTGAGCAGCGACCCGCGTGCCTGGTACTACGACGCCAGCCACGTCGAAGGCAGCTGGTGGCCGCAATGGCTGGAGTGGGTCCAGCAACGTTCGGGCGTGCAACGCGAAACCCTCACCGCCCTGGGCAACCAGAACTACCCACCGATGGAAGCGGCGCCAGGCACCTACGTGCGCGTGCGCTGAGCTCAACGATCAGACTAAGAGGCTGGATGAAGACCCGCGACCGTATCCTTGAATGTGCCCTGCAGTTGTTCAACCACAAGGGCGAGCCGAATGTGTCGACCATGGAGGTGGCCAATGAAATGGGGATCAGCCCCGGCAACCTCTACTACCACTTCCATGGCAAGGAGCCATTGGTGCTGGGGCTGTTCGAACGTTTTCAAGGCGAGTTGGCGCCGCTGCTCGACCCTCCTGCCGATGCGCAGCTGCGGGCCGAGGATTACTGGCTGTTCCTGCACCTGATTGTCGAGCGCATGGCCCACTACCGGTTCCTGTTCCAGGACCTGTCGAACCTGGCCGGGCGCCTGCCGAAGCTGGCCAAGGGCATTCGCAACCTGCTCACGGCGCTCAAGCGCACCCTGGCTTCATTGTTGGCGCGGTTGAAAACCGCAGGGCAACTGGTCAGTGACACCCAGGCGCTGGGACAGTTGGTGGAGCAGATCACCCTGACCCTGCTGTTTTCCCTGGATTACCAGCGAATCCTGGATCGCAAGGGTGAGGTGCGGGTGGTGGTGTACCAGGTCATGATGCTGGTGGCGCCGCATCTGCTGATGCCGGCACGGCTGGCGACCGAGAGCTTTGCACTCAAATATCTGGATGACGTGGATTGAAGCCCCCCTGATCGTGATCGCGGCGTTATAAAAAATGCCCGACCTTTGCAGGTCGGGCATTTTTTGTTGTCCTGGGAAGAATCAGGACTGACTGGATGGCGTCGAGGTTGTCGACGTCGCAGTCGCAGCAGCGGGGGTCGGAGCGGACACTGAGTTGGCAGTGGAAGCGGTTGTCGCCGCCGCCGCAGGTTTAGCTGCCGCTGGCTTTTTCGCTACCGCTGGCTTCTTCGCGGCGGTGGGCTTTGCCGCTGGCTTGGCGGCAGCAGGTTTGGCGGCAGCTTTTGCAGCTGCAGGTTTGGCAACGGCCTTGACCGCAGGCTTGGCCGCTACAGCTTTTGCGGCTGGCTTGGCGGCTGCAGTCTTCGCCGCTGGCTTGGCGGCAGGTTTTGCAGCAGCTTTGGCGGGCGCCTTGGCCGCAGGTTTTGCAGCCGGTTTGGCGGCCGCTTTAACCACAGGCTTGGCGGCCGTTTTCGCGGCGGGTTTTGCCGCTGCGGTTTTAGCCGCAGGTTTGGCGGCCGGTTTTGCCGCAGGCTTGGCCGCAGCCGTCTTGGCTGGCGCCACTTTGGCGCCTGTGAGTTTTTCGATTTGCCTAGTCAGGGTGTCGACCTTGCTGTGCAGCGTTTTCAGCTCAGCCTTGCTCGGCACGCCCAGTCGCGAAATGGCACTGTTGAGGCGTTTGTCGAAGGTTTCTTCCAACTTGTTCCACGTGTCGGAAATGCTCGACTTGGCCGAACCTGCGCTCGCCTTGGCCGCATCGACTTTTTTACCCACAGTGCTCTTGGTCAACTTCTCGGCTTTCTCACCGTCCTTGACCAGCGTCTCGAAGTATTTGCCGCCGTCACTGCTCACCTTCGAATACACGCCTAAACCAGCAAGCCAGATCTTTCGGGAATATTTTTCAACTTCCCCGACCCACGAGCTGCTTTCTTTCTGAGTAGTTTTTTTAACAGCCATCCCGATGTCTCCTTAGTGTTTACGCGCGACACGTTCGAGCAATGCCGTCAGCTCTTCGAGCTTAGCAGAGAGTGTCTCAACGTCATGTTTAGACGCAATGCCGATTCGATTCAAGGCACTTGCAACACGCGAGTCAAATGCTTTTTCAACTTTATCCAGTTGAACTTCAACCCGGCGGCCGACACTCGAGACGTTACTCTTTACTTGATCAATCTGACTGATAGCGGCATCAAGTTGTTCAATGGCAACTTTTTTGCTTTCACTTTCAATATGTTGACCGCTCTTAACCAGCTCATTGAAGTATTCGCCGCCCTCGTTGCCGACCTTGGCGTAGGCACCAAGACCCGCCAGCCAGATCCTGCGGGCATAGCGTTTGACCTCACTCAGGGCAGTGGTCTGACTGTCGATTTTTTTCTGCAAAATAACGTTGGCCATGGTGCACCTCACATAGAACCGGGTGGAGGAACCGCCCGCCGGAGTTGGGGGCTTGGGCACAACGTAGGGTGAAAAATTAGAATCGGCACCCTAAGAGCGTCGAATCAGGCCAGCGCCTTATCCAGGGCTTTTTCGATTTCGGACTTTAGGGTACCGCTCATGGCCGACATCAACAGGCCCAGTTCCACATCGATGCGCAATGCATCATCAAAGACCTGAACGGTGCCTTTAACGCCCGACCGCTTGAGGTTCAGGGTATCGCCGGACCACGACGACTCCACGCCGTATTTATCCTTGAGTTTCTGCGCCAGCGTGTCGGCCTTCGCCCGTGCGGCGGCTTTACCCAGGGAATGCTCACGCTCAACGGTTATACGCGCCATTGCAATGGCTCCTTTCTATGAGGGCTTGGAAACCTTCCATGCGGCAAAAGGTCTCGATAAGCACCTATCTTACCTTCAGCCTTGCCAAGACAAAGCAGGCCCCGGGGATTATCATGTCCCGCATTCTCTTTTGGTGACAGCGATATGACTGATCAGCGCAAAGGCAGCGATGCCGAACCCACCACTCACTTCGGCTTCAAGAACGTCCCGGAAAGCCAGAAAGCGGAAAAAGTCGCTGAGGTGTTCCACTCCGTAGCCGCCAAGTACGACTTGATGAACGACGTGCTCTCCGGTGGCATGCACCGCCTGTGGAAGCGTTTCACCATCGAATTGTCGGGCGTACGCACCGGCAATCGCGTGCTCGACATCGCCGGCGGCACGGGCGATTTGGCCGCCAAGTTTTCCAAGCTGGTAGGGCCTACCGGCCAGGTGGTACTGGCCGATATCAACGGCTCGATGCTCAAGGTCGGTCGCGACCGCCTGCTCGACAAGGGCGTGGCCGGCAATATCGAATTCGTCCAGGCCGATGCGGAAAAACTGCCGTTCCCCGACAACCACTTCGATTGCGTGACCATCGCCTTCGGCCTGCGCAACGTCACCCACAAGGAAGACGCGATCCGCTCGATGCTGCGCGTGCTCAAGCCGGGTGGCCGCCTGCTGGTGCTGGAATTCTCCAAGCCGACCAACGCGCTGATGTCCAAGGTGTACGACACCTATTCGTTCGCCTTCATGCCGTTGATGGGCAAGCTGATCACCAATGATGCCGAGAGCTACCGCTACCTGGCCGAATCGATCCGCATGCACCCCGACCAGGAAACCCTGAAGTCGATGATGGTGGAGGCCGGTTTCGACCGCGTGACCTACCACAACATGACCTCGGGCATCGTCGCCCTGCACCGCGGCATCAAGCCCTGATGCTGCTCGCAGGCCTTCTCGCAAGCACAGAACACGGCCTCAACCGTGTTTTGCGCCTGGACAGCACCGCCCTGGCGCGGCTTGCGCACCTGACCGGCAAAGTCATCGCCGTCGATTGCCGCAGCCCTGCCCTGCAGCTGTTCATCCTGCCCAGCGATGAGGGCCTGCTGCTCGCGTCGCAATGGGCCGCCGAGGCCGACTGCACCCTGCGTGCGCCCGCCGCCAGCCTGGTGCACCTGGCCCTGAGCCGCAACAAGACCGCTATCCTGCACAGCCCCGAAGTGGCGCTGGAAGGCGACAGCGCGGTGCTGATGGACCTGGCCGCCGTGCTGCAGGACCTGGAGCTGGACTGGGAATACGAACTCTCGCGCTGGCTCGGCCCCGTCGCCACCCAGTTACTCGGCGGGCACCTGCGCAGCCGTTCGCGCTGGTACCAGCAAGGGTTCGCCAGCATCAACCAGAACCTCGCCGAATACCTGAGCGAAGAATCGCGCACCCTGGTCGGGCAACGGGAAGCGCAAGCGCGCTTTCGTGAGCTCGACAAGGCCAAAATCGACCTGGAACGTCTCGAGGCCCGCTTCGAGCGCCTGAGCCGTTCCCTTGATCCAAGCGATAACGCATGAAGCTGCTCGCCGTCCGCCGTTTGTTTCGTATCCAGCGCGTCGTAATCCGCTACCGCCTCGATGACCTGCTGTTTGCCCTGCCCCTGCCATGGTTCCTGCTCGCGGTGCGCTATGCGCTGCCGTGGCGCTGGTTGCCGCGCAGAAAACTGGAACTGAGCCGAGGTGCTCGCGTGCGCCTGGCGTTGCAGGACCTGGGGCCGATCTTCATCAAGTTCGGGCAGATTTTGTCGACCCGCCGCGACTTGCTGCCCGAAGACATCGCCGATGAGCTGATGCTGCTGCAGGACCGCGTGCCGCCGTTCGATTCGCAGTTGTCGATGAAGCTGATCGAAGAGCAACTGGGCAGGAAGATCAGCGAGGTGTTCAGCCGCTTCGATGTCGAGCCGCTGGCTTCGGCCTCGGTTGCGCAGGTGCATGCCGCGCAGCTCAAGAGCGGTGAAGAAGTGGTGGTGAAGGTGATTCGCCCGGGCCTCAAGCCGATCATCGGCCAGGACCTGGCATGGCTGTTCATTCTGGCCCGCGCCGCCGAGCGGTTCTCCGCCGATGCGCGCCTGCTGCATCCGGTGGATGTGGTGGCCGACTACGAAAAAACCATCTACGACGAACTCGACCTGCTGCGCGAAGCGGCCAACGCCAGCCAGCTGCGCCGCAATTTCGAAGGCTCGCAGCTGCTGTACGTGCCGCAAGTGTATTGGGACTGGTGCCGCCCCAAAGTGCTGGTGATGGAGCGCATCTACGGCGTGCAAGTCACCGACCTCGCGACCCTGGCCGACCAGCGCACCGACATGAAAATGCTCGCCGAGCGCGGCGTGGAAATTTTCTTCACCCAGGTGTTCCGCGACAGTTTCTTCCACGCCGACATGCACCCGGGCAACATCTTCGTCAGCACCGTCAACCCGTGGAGCCCGCAGTACATTGCGATCGACTGCGGCATCGTCGGCAGCCTCACGCCGGAAGACCAGGACTACCTGGCGCGTAACCTGTTCGCTTTTTTCAAGCGTGACTATCGCCGCGTGGCGCAGTTGCACATTGATTCGGGCTGGGTGCCGGCGGAAACCAAGCTGAATGAATTCGAAGCGGCGATCCGCACCGTGTGCGAACCGATCTTTGAAAAACCGTTAAAGGATATTTCCTTCGGTCAGGTGCTGATGCGCCTGTTCCAGACCGCGCGGCGCTTCAATATGGAAGTGCAGCCGCAGTTGGTGCTGCTGCAGAAAACCCTGCTCAACATCGAAGGCCTGGGCCGCCAGCTGTACCCGGACCTCGATCTGTGGAACACCGCGCAGCCGTTCCTGGAACGTTGGATGCGTGAGCGGATGAGCCCGAAGACCATGCTGGGCAACCTGCACAGCCAGATGGAACAGCTGCCGCACCTGGCCAACATGACCCGCGACCTGCTTGAGCGTATGTCCCAGCCTCACGCCAGGGACCCTGAGCCGCCATGGCGCAAGCGCAAGGACGACTGGTTCCTGCGCCTGCTCGGCGCCGCGCATCTGGTGGGCGGGGTCATGCTGGCGATTGGCGGACCGTTGAATCAACTGAGCTACTGGCCGGCCGCGATCATGGTCGCCGTGGGCGTTTATCTGATCGTGCGTCGATAACCCATCCGGTTATACACTGTCGCAAATTGCCGGAGCCGAACATGAAAGACTGGCTGGACGAGATCAAGTGGGACAGTGACGGCCTGGTGCCGGCCATTGCCCAGGACTACAAGACCGGGCGCGTGCTGATGATGGCCTGGATGAACCGCGAGGCCCTGAGCCTGACCGCCGCCGAGCAGCGCGCCATCTACTGGTCACGTTCGCGTGGCAAACTGTGGCGCAAGGGCGAAGAGTCCGGGCATGTGCAAACCCTGCACGAGCTGCGCCTGGACTGCGATGCCGACGTGGTGATCCTCAAGGTCGAACAGATCGGCGGCATCGCCTGCCACACCGGCCGTCACAGTTGCTTCTATCGCGTGTTCGAGAACGGCGAATGGAAGGTGGTGGAACCGGTGCTCAAAGACCCGCACGCCATTTATTCGGCAGGACACTGACCATGAGCGATACCCTCAACCGCGTGGCCCAGGTGCTGGAAGAGCGCAAGGGCGCGGATGCCGACAGTTCCTACGTCGCCAGCCTGTATCACAAGGGTCTGAACAAGATCCTGGAAAAACTCGGCGAAGAATCCGTCGAGACGATCATTGCCGCCAAGGATGCGCAGATCAGCGGCGATTGCAGCGATGTCATCTATGAGACCGCCGACCTGTGGTTCCATAGCCTGGTCATGCTCGCCCAACTGGGGCAGCATCCACAGGCCGTGCTGGATGAACTGGACCGTCGCTTCGGCCTGTCCGGGCACGCCGAGAAGGCTGCACGCCCGTCCACCTGAACAACTTTTATCGAGGATTTGCAGCATGGGTATTTTTGACTGGAAACACTGGATCGTCATTCTGGTGGTCGTGGTACTGGTGTTCGGCACCAAGAAACTCAAGAACCTGGGCACCGATGTCGGCGAGTCGATCAAGGGCTTTCGCAAAGCCATGAACGACGACGAAAAGCCGACCGAACCCACTGCAAACCCGGTTCCACCGGCCCAGCCTGTGCACCCGCAGGCCGCCCAGCCGATCACCGAGCGTCGTACCTTCGACGTGCAGGCTGAAAAAGTCGAAGAGCCGACCCGCAAAGACTCGTGAGCACTGACTAATGTTTGGTATCAGCTTCTCTGAACTGCTGCTCGTCGGCCTCGTGGCCCTGCTGGTATTGGGCCCCGAACGTCTGCCCGGTGCAGCGCGCACGGCCGGCCTATGGATCGGGCGCCTGAAACGCAGTTTCAACGCGATCAAACAGGAAGTTGAGCGGGAAATCGGTGCCGACGAGATCCGCCGGCAATTGCACAACGAGCACATCCTGTCGTTGGAGCAGGAGACGCGCAAGATTCTGTCGCCGGTGCAGGAGCCCGCCAAACCGGTGGAACCTGTGGCCCAGAACAGTATCGCGCCTGCGACTGAAGCCGCGCCCCCGGCACCGACCGCGCCAACCGAGCCTGCGCCGACGCCCGTTGCGTCGCCCGCGCCCCATGACCCTACATTGCCGCCGCGAGCCCCATGAGCGCTGATAAACCGGAAAACGACCAGCACATGCCGCTGGTCTCGCACCTCACCGAGCTGCGTACCCGCCTGCTGCGTTGCGTAGCGGCCATCTTCATCATCTTTGCCGGGCTGTTTGCCTTCACCCAGCAGATCTATACCTTCGTCTCCACGCCGCTGCGCCAGTATCTGCCGGCCGGCGCGACGATGATCGCCACCGACGTGTCGTCGCCGTTCCTGACGCCGTTGAAGCTGACCATGATGGTCTCGCTGTTCCTGGCGATCCCGGTGATCCTGCATCAGATCTGGGGCTTCATCGCGCCGGGGCTGTACAAGCATGAGAAGCGCATCGCCGTGCCGTTGCTGGTGTCGAGCATCCTGCTGTTCTATACCGGCATGGCTTTCGCCTACTTCCTGGTGTTCCCGCTGATCTTCAAATTCTTCGCCGCCGCCACCCCGGCCGGCGTGGAGATGATGACCGACATCACCAGCTACCTCGACTTCGTGATGACGCTGTTCTTCGCCTTCGGCGTGGCCTTCGAAATTCCGGTGGCGGTGGTGTTGCTGGTGTGGATCGGCGTCGTCAACGTGGCTTACCTGAAGAAGATCCGCCCCTACGTGATCATCGGCTGCTTCGTGGTCGGCATGATCCTTACCCCGCCGGACATCTTCTCCCAGACCCTGCTGGCCGTGCCTATGTGGATGCTGTTCGAGATCGGCATCCTGTTCAGCGGCTTGATCAGCAAGCGTGGCGAGCACCCGGACGACCAGACTGCCGACGACGACCAGCCGCCAGCGACCCAGCCGTGAACCTGCTGCTGCTGGAGGACGCCGACTTTATCGCGGCCGACCGGGTGGTGCTGCGTGATCGGCGCCTGGTGCATATGCAGGAGGTGCATCGCGCCGTGGTCGGCGACAACGTGCGTGTGGGCCGCATTGGCGGGTTGATGGGTAATGCCCAACTGCTGCGCCTGGAAGCCGGGGAAGCCGAGCTGCACGTCAGCTTCGACCAGGCGCCGCCGGGCAAACTGCCGCTGACCCTGCTGCTGGCCCTGCCCCGCCCGAAGATGCTGCGTCGGGTGCTGCAAACGGTAGCCGCCATGGGCGTGCCGAAGGTCGTACTGGTCAACAGCTACCGCGTGGAAAAAAGCTTCTGGCAGACCCCATTCCTGGAGCCTGAAGCGATTCGCGAGCAGCTGATCCTCGGCCTGGAACAGGCGCGGGACACGGTATTGCCCGAGATCATTATCGAGAAGCGCTTCAAGCCGTTCGTTGAAGATCGATTGCCGGCCATGACCACCGGCACGCTTGGCCTGATCGGCCACCCCGGCGACTACCCGCCCTGCCCTCGCGGCCTGGATGAACCGGTGACCCTGGCGATCGGGCCGGAAGGTGGCTGGATACCCTATGAAGTCGAATTGCTGAGCAAGGCCGGCCTGCAGCCGGTGCAACTCGGTGCGCGCATCCTGCGGGTTGAAACCGCCGTGACCGCCCTGCTCGCCCGCTTGTTCTGACACCAGTCCAGTGGGAGGGGGCTTGCCCCAATGCCAGTCAGCTAAGGCTTTTTGTAGGAGCGAGCTTGCTCGCGAAAAACGTCAACGATAACGCGTGCTTCCTGAATGAACGCGGTGCCTGTGAGTTTTTCGCGAGCAAGCTCGCTCCTACAGGGGGTGGTGTACGCTTAAATGATTGGCATTAGGGCAAGCCCCCTCCCACATTGGATCGTGTTGCTACAGAATCCTGCGTAGATGCCGATAACCCCGGAATAAGTCCAAGCCTTGTTCCAGGGGAGTTTGCAGCATGTATCGTTGGTTAGCCGAAAAGCTGGGGAATGTCAGCGTCAAAACCAAGTTGGGCGTCGGCTTCGGCCTGGTGTTGCTGCTTACATTGATCATCACACTCACCGGCTGGGCCGGGCTCTCGGGCGTGATCAGCCGTGGCGACAAACTGGGCTACATCGCCAGCCTCAACGACTTGAGCAAGGAACTGCGCATCGCGCGCCTGGACTTTGAAATGCGCCGTGGCGAGCAGGGCCCGGGGGCAGTCAATGGTTTTCTGGGCCAGCTGGAAAGCGGCTTGAAAACGGCCCGGGCGCTGATTGAACAGCCCGCCGATATCGCACTGGTCGATGACCAACTCGCCGCCGTTGACCAGTACAAGCGCGCTTTCGACGCCATGGTCCAGGCGGGTGCCAATCGCGAAAACGCGCGCAGCAAGCTCGGCGATACTGCTGACAATGCGGTGCTCAAAGTCGGCGAAGTGGAAAAGACCCTGCTACAGGGCGACAGCGTCAGCCAGTTCAACAGCATCGTCGACCTGAGCAAGCTGATCCAGCAGGCGCGGTTCCAGGTGCGCGGCTACACCTACAGCGGCAAAGTCGAAGCCGAGCAGCCCGCGCTGGATGCCATCGATAATGCCCTGAAGAAAATCGCCGCGCTCAACGGCCAGCTACCTGATCAATTTTCCACCAACCTGCAACAGGCCGGCACCTCGCTGCAAGCCTACCGCGCCGCTGTCAGCCAGTACCGTGACTCGCAGGTGGCCAGCGCCGCCGCGCTGAAAATCATGAATGTCCAGGGCGACATTCTGTTGGACCGCAGCAGCAAACTCACTGCCTCGCAAACCGTGGTCCGCGACAGCGACGCCGCCCAAGCCAAACAGCTGTTGCTGCTGTCTACCCTGCTGGCGCTGCTGTTTGGCCTCGTCGCCGCCTGGGCCATCACCCGCCAGATCATCATCCCGCTCAATCAAACTCTCAAGGTCGCCGAGCGCGTGGCCTCGGGCGACCTCAGCCACAACCTGGAGTCCTCCCGCCAGGATGAACTGGGCCAACTGCAACGCGCCATGCAGAGCATGACCGTGGGCCTGCGCGAGCTGATCGGTGGTATCAGCGACGGCGTGACCCAGATCGCCAGCGCCGCCGAGCAACTGTCGGCCGTCACCGAGCAAACCAGCGCCGGGGTCAACAGCCAGAAGGTCGAGACCGACCAGGTCGCCACGGCCATGAACGAAATGGCCGCCACCGTGCAGGAAGTGGCGCGCAATGCCGAAGAAGCGTCGGAAGCCGCCGTAGCCGCCGATGTGCAGGCCCGCGAAGGCGACAGAGTGGTCGGTGAAGCTATCGCCCAGATCGAACGCCTGGCCACCGAAGTCGGCAACTCGACGATCGCCATGGGCGATCTGAAGCGCGAAAGTGACAAGATCGGCAGCGTGCTTGACGTTATCAAGTCCGTGGCCCAGCAAACCAATCTGCTGGCGCTTAACGCGGCCATTGAAGCGGCGCGTGCCGGTGAAGCCGGGCGTGGCTTCGCCGTGGTGGCCGACGAAGTGCGCAGCCTGGCCCAGCGCACACAGAAGTCCACCGAGGAGATCGAGGAGCTGATCGTCGGCCTGCAAAACGGCACGCAGCAGGTGGCGACCATCATGGACAACAGTCGCGGCCTGACCGACAGCAGTGTCGAACTGACGCGCCGGGCCGGCAGCGCGCTGGAGAGCATTACTCGCACCGTGTCGACCATCCAGGCGATGAACTCGCAGATCGCCACCGCCGCCGAGCAGCAAAGCGCCGTTGCCGAAGAGATCAACCGCAGCGTGTTGAATGTGCGCGATGTCTCCGAGCAGACGTCTTCGGCCAGCGAAGAAACGGCGGCGTCCAGTGCTGAGCTGGCGCGCCTGGGCATCTACCTGCAAACCCTGGTGGGTCGCTTCCGCATCTGACCCAACCTGCGCGGCAGCCGATTGCGGCTGCCGCATCTTGTGAAATTTCCTACACGGTTATCAGCCCGCCCTCACTCCAATTCGAATTAGCGTTCATCTGTCGCGAAACGCTTTTTTCTGAATGGGAGGTGCGCCATGTTATCTCGGCTGACCCGCATGCTGGCGAACGCCAGCGTACGCCTCAAGCTCGCGCTGGGTTTTGGCCAAGTGCTGATGCTCAGCTTCATCATCTCTGCAACGGGCTGGCAGGCCTTGAACGCCATCCTTTATCGCTCCGACAGCCTGACGAGCCTGGGCGAGCTGGCCGTCCAGGCGCAGGCCATGCGCGCCGACCGCATCGTGTACCGCACCCTGGCGGACAAGGCCAGCCTGGACCAGATGACGCAGAAGATCGAGAAAATCGACCAGCATCTGACAGACCTTTCGCAGCGCCTGATAGACCCGGTCGATCTGCAACGCATTGCAGAGGCGGCAAGCCTGGTAGCCGACTTCAAGACGGCGCTGGCGCAGCTACCGGCCTTGATCGAGCAGCGCGAGAACATCCGCCCGGCGCTGAAGACATCTGCCCTGCAAGCCAGTGACACCCTGGCCCAATTCGCCAGCGACTTGCCCGACCAGAATGACGAAAAGGCGCTCGATGCCATCGAGCAATTGCGTCAAGCCATGGAGCAGGCCGAGGATCGCGCCCAGAACCCCGCCTGGGCGGCCGACTCATTGCAAGCCTATGCCGAGGCCGCCAACCAGACGCTGGACGCATTGGATGCCGCACAGGCCGCCGTCACCACACTGCCGGTGGACTCCACACTGCTCAAAACCGACCTGGCCAACTACCGCGCACAACTGGTCAAGCTCAAGGAAGCCCAACTCAGCGTCGAAACCGTGCAAAACCGCTTCGAGCAGCAGCTCAACGAGTTGCGCGAGAAAAGCGACTTGCTGAGCCAGAGCCAAAACACCAAGCGCAATCAGGAGGCGGCCCAGACTCATACATTGCTGATCGGCGTCACTCTGGCTGCGCTGGTATTGGGAGCGCTGGCCGCGTGGTGGATTGCCCGGCAGATCGCCTCGCCGTTGCGTGGCATCCTGATCGCCGCCAACCGTGTGGCCGAGGGCGACTTGAGCCACGACATCCAGGTGGAGCGTCGCGACGAGCTGGGCCAACTGCAACACAGCATCGGGCAAATGACCCGCAGCCTGCGCAGCCTGATCAGCGGCATCGGTGACAGCGCCCGCCAGATCGCCGGTGCGGCGACGCAGTTGTCCACCGTCACCGAGCAGACCCGCAACGGGCTCAACCAGCAGAAAGATGAAACCGACCAGGTGGCAACGGCGATGAATCAAATGCTCGCCACCGCCCAAGAGGTTGCACGCCATGCCGAACGCGCATCCGTTGCCGCCAACGAAGCAGATCAGCAGGCCGACGTCGGCGAGCAGGTGGTCACTCAGGCCGTTGAGCAAATCGGCAACCTGGCCAGTGAAATGGCTTTGTCCGGCCGCGCAATGCTGACCCTGCAGCAGGAAAGCCAGAAGATCGCCAGCGTGCTGGACGTTATCAAGTCCGTGTCCCAGCAGACCAACCTGCTGGCCCTGAACGCCGCGATCGAAGCGGCGCGCGCGGGCACTGCCGGCCAAGGCTTCGCCGTGGTCGCCGATGAAGTACGCAGCCTGGCCCAACGCACGCAGGAATCGGCTGAAGAAATCGAAGGGCTGATCCTCGGCCTGCATAACGGTACCCAGCAGGTAGCCGACATCATGGACAGCAGCCGCACCCTGACCGACAACAGCGTTGCCCTGACCCGCGACGCCGGCGAGGCCCTGGCGGCGATTGCCCGCACGGTGGCGGTGATCCAGGAAATGAACCCGCAGATTGCCGCCGCCGCCGAGCAGCAAAGCGCAGTGGCCGAGGAAATCAATCGCAGCGTATTGAAGGTGCGGGATGTGTCGGAACAGACCGCTGCCGCCAGCGAGGAAACGGCGGCGGCGAGTGTTCAATTGACCAGGTTGAGCGTGGATCTGCAGACGCTGGTCGGCAAATTCAAGCTCTGAAGAACCATCACTGTAGGAGCGAGCTTGCTCGCGAAAAGCCCAAGGCCGCCGCGTTCATTTAAGGTGCGCTGCGTTATCGTTGACGATCTTCGCGAGCAAGCTCGCTCCTACAGTCATAGCACCTGGCGCAGGAAAGCCTGGGCGCGTGGGTCCTTGGGCGCATCGAAGAACTCGGCCGGCGCCGCGTCTTCCAGCAACTTGCCGTGATCGAAAAACAACACCCGGTCCGCCACCTCACGGGCAAAGCCCATCTCGTGGGTGACGCAGACCATGGTCATGCCTTCCAGGGCCAAGGTCTTCATGACGTCGAGCACTTCGCCGACCATTTCCGGATCCAGCGCCGAGGTCGGTTCGTCAAACAGCATCACCTTGGGCTCCATTGCCAGGGCTCGGGCAATCGCCACCCGCTGCTGCTGGCCTCCGGAAAGGCGCGACGGAAACTCATTGGCTTTCTGGGCGATACCGACCTTTTCCAGCAACGCCAGGGCCTTGGCCTCACGCTCTTGCTTGCCGCGCTTGCGCACGACCTTTTGCGCCAGGCACAGGTTCTCCAGCACGGTCATGTGGGGGAACAGGTTGAAATGCTGGAACACCATGCCGACTTCACGGCGGTAGGCATTCACATCGGTCTTCGGGTCGGCCAGTTGCAGGCCGTCGATGCTGACCGAACCTGAATCGAATTCCTCCAGCCCATTAAGACAGCGCAGAAAAGTGGACTTGCCGGAACCGGACGGGCCGATCACCACCAGCACTTCGCCCCTGGCTACCTGGGTGGTGACATGGTCCACGGCGCGCACCACATGGCCACGGGTATCGAAGACTTTTACCAGATCGCGGACTTCAATCACTTTGCGCGAGCCTCCGCTCAAGCCGGCTGGCCATCTTCGACAGCGGCAGGTTGATCAGCAGGTACAGGCCTGCCACACAGAACAGAATTTCAAACGGCGAAAACGAGGTGGTGATCACTTCGCGCCCGCTCTTGAGCAGCTCGGTGATCGCGATCACCGAGACCAGCGAGGTGTCTTTCACCAGGCTGATGAATTGACCGGCCAGCGGCGGCAGGACGCGCTTGAACGCCTGCGGTAATACCACATGCCGCATCGACTGGCTGGCGCTCAAGCCCAGGGAGCGCGCGGCCTCGTCCTGGCCACGGGTAATCGACTGCACACCGGCACGCACGATTTCCGCCACGTAGGCGCCGGTGAACAGTGACAGCGCCGCGATCCCGGCAAACTCCCGGGACAGGTTGAGCACCGTGCCGATAAAGAAATAGAAAATGAAGATCTGTACCAGCAGCGGCGTACCGCGCACCAGTTCGACGTAGATCGTCGACAGGTCGCGCAGGGTCGGGTTGCTGGACAGCCGGCACAAGCCGGTGGCCAGGCCAATCGCCAGGCCCAGGATGCCGGACACCACCGACAACCACAGCGTGGTCCACAGGCCCCACATCAACGGGCCCAGTGCCCAATGGCGGTTGACACCGATGACGTCACCTTCAGCCACATCGTCGCCACGCGCCACTTGCAGGCTGTTGTCGGCGACCGTCACCTTTTGCTCTGCACCGGCATCACTGCGCAGCGTCACCTCGGCCACATCGCCTTTGCGGACCAGCTCGATGACGGTGGAAATATCGGCTGCACGCTGCGCTTCTTCGGCCTGATAGGCGAAATACTGCGGCACGCGGTTCCAGCGCCACTCGTAGGACATCAGCGAGGTGGCGTAGTACAAGGCGCCGGCCAGGCCGACCAGCACGACCACGGTCAGCAGGTGCCAGGGCCATTGGGCTTTTTTCTGTTTCATTTCACTGTCCGCATAGGTGTTGCCTGGTCGGCCGCCATCGGGGGCAAGCCCCCTCCCACAGGGAAACGCATTGCAAATGTGGGAGGGGGCTTGCCCCCGATACAGGCAACTCGGTCTTAAGCCTTATTCCATGTCCTTGAGCCACTCGGAGCTCTTGAACCACTTGTCATGGATGCGATCGTAGGTGCCGTCGTTCCTGATCTGGTGCAGGAAGTTGTTGATGAAGTTGATGCTGTCGTAGTCGCCTTTCTTCAAGCCGAACGCCAGGGGCTCAAAGGTGAAGGGTTCTTCCAGGAACACCAGCTTGCCGTTACCGACTTTCTTCTCGGCCACCACGTTGTACGGGGCGTCGTAGACAAAGGCGTCCGCCTTGCCGTTGACCACGTCCAGCACGCCTTCCTGCTCGTTGTCATAGCCGTGGTACTTGGCTTTGGCGATCAGCTTCTTGGCGACCATCTCACCGGTGGTGCCCAGCTTGGAGGTCAGGCGGTATTTTTCATCGTTCAGGTCTTTGTAGGACTTGATGGTGCCTTCCAGCTCCTTGCGAATCAGCAGGGTCTGGCCGACCACGATGAAGGGTTCGCTGAAGTTCAGGCGCAGGTTGCGTTCCTGGGTCAGGGTCATGCCGCTGCCGATCATGTCGAACTTGCCGGTCAGGAAGGCCGGGATGATGCCGTCGTAGCCGGTGGACACCAGCTCAAGCTTGACGCCCATGGACTTGGCCATGGCCTTGAGGATGTCGACTTCAAAGCCGATGATTTCACCGCGCTTGTCGGTCATTTCGAACGGCATGTAGGTCGGGTCCATGCCGACTTTCAGCGTGCCGCGCTTGACCGCATCATCGATGGCGCCAGCCTGGGCCGCAGTGGCCGCCACCAGTGCGGTGACGCCGAGCATCAGCATCGAAAGATACTTTTTCATCATCAAGACCCCTGAACGGTTTTTATAAAGTTGGCGCACGAAGGGCTGCGCCATTTCGGGGTGCGATCCTAACCCACTCGTTGCCCGTCACAAAGGTTTCACGACTAAATGTTATCGACGCAGGTAAGAGAAGCACTACGGCGCTGCGCCTGACTAAACGCCTGGACGGCTCGACGCGCAGACTCGCTAATGAGTTGATGTGTAAGTAGTTATGACCATCAGTCGATCTCCGCCATCCAGGCAGTGTCCCTGAACCACTTGTCATGCAGTTGATCGTAGGTGCCGTCCTGGGCCACCTGGTTGAGGAAATGATTGATCCAGTTGAGGCTGTCGTAGTCACCTTTCTTCAGGCCGAACGCGAGGGGCTCAAAGGTAAACGGCTGCTCCAGCGTCAACAATGCACTGTTCTCGGGCCGTGTCATGGCGATCAGGTTGTAGGGCGCATCGTAGACAAAGGCGTCGGCCTTGCCCTCCACCACGTGGCGCACGCCCTCCTCCGGCGTAGTGAAACGCTTGAGCCGGGCCGCCCCCAGGAAGCGCTGCGCCGCTGCCTCGCCGGTGGTGCCTTCGGTGACTGCGATCAGATAGCCTGACTCGTCCAGGTCTTCGATACTCGATGCTTTGCCGGCCAGGCGCGGGTGCAGCAGGACCGACTGTCCCACCACGATAAAAGAGTCACTGAAGTTGAGGTACAGGTTGCGCTCCTGGGTGACCGTCATGCCGCTGCCGATCAGGTCGAACTTCTCCGCCATCAGCCCCGACAGCAACTCCGTGTAAGGCACCGCGACCAGTTCGAGTTCTACCCCCAGCGCGCGGCTCATCGCCTGGAGCAGGTCGATCTCGAAGCCGATGATGCGTCCCTGCTTATCCGTCATTTCGAACGGTACGTAAGTCGGCGTGGTGCCCACTTTCAGCACGCCACGGCGCACTGCGTCGTCAATCGCCCCGGCACAGAGCAAGCCGGTGTGAAGCAATGCGACAACACCTATCAGCAGTGCCGAACAATACCTTTTGAACATGTGTGCCCCCGTGGCGCGTCAAATTTGGGGGGCGATGCTACCCCAGCCACAGGCACGGCAATACGCTTCGAACGAAGGTCTTTTGTTTCGAAATAACAAGGAGTTAGGGAGGAAAGGAAGCGGCGCCAAACGCTGTAGGACCAGCGCTTGAAACGCCCCCGAGGTGAGCCCTCGGGGGCGTCTGAATCAGGCCGGTTGAGCCTGGGACGACAGTGGTTGCAGCGGGAGCAATGGCGCGTGCGGATCAGCCTTGATCGAAGCACGCCAAGCATCCAGCCACTCGGCGTGGCCTTCGCTCCACACCTGTTCATGCAAACGAGCCAGGGCTACCGGGTCGCTGAGCAAAGCCAGGCGCTCGCTGTTGGTGAGGCCGGCCGGGCCGACTTTCAACGCGTGGCGAACACGCTCCACCCGCAGGTACTCGATCGGCTCCGCCTCGCGGTGACGCGAGGTCGCCAGGGCACAGGCCAGGGCGTTCTGCTGCGGGTCGACCACCGAACGCACAAACCCGTCATTGAGCGCGTGCCAACGGTTTTCGTGGGTGTACTTCTCGGTCGACAGCAGTGCCTGCGGCGGATTGTATTCCTCGGGGATCAGGAACAGGCTCTCATCGCGGGACTTGAGGCCCAGCTTGACCCGGCTGGAAATCACCGACACCGGGATCGACAGCATCAGCGAACCGACGATCGGGATCAGCCACCACAAGAAGCTCGGGTTGAGCCACACCACCAGCAACGCCCACAAAAAGCCCAGCAAGGTCTGCGGACCGTGACGCTTGACCGCTTCGCTCCACGGCGTGGAGTCGTCGTCGCGCTGCGGCGAGTTCCAGGTCGCGGCCCAGCCGAGGAACGCGGCCAGTACGAAGCGGGTGTGGAAGATCATGCGCACCGGCGCCAGCAGCATGGAGAACAGCATCTCCAGCAGCATCGACAAGGTCACCTTGAACTTGCCGCCGAACTCTTTGGCGCCCTTGGCCCAGATCAGGATGATGCTCAGCAGTTTAGGCAGGAACAGCAGCACGATGGTGGTGGAGAACAGTGCCACCGCCTTGTCCGGATGCCATTGCGGCCACAGCGGGTACAACTGGCGCGGCGCCATGAAGTACTGCGGCTCCATCAGGGTGTTCACCGCCAGCAACGCCGTCGACAGCACCAGGA
The DNA here is from genome assembly GCF_900004785.1 of Pseudomonas sp. 28 E 9. Lineage (NCBI taxonomy): Bacteria > Pseudomonadati > Pseudomonadota > Gammaproteobacteria > Pseudomonadales > Pseudomonadaceae > Pseudomonas > Pseudomonas sp. 28 E 9. Next base: position 355,964 of record NZ_CVTK01000054.1, read on the forward strand.
AGAAGAACCACAACGGCGCCGACAGGTAGGACATCACGCCGGTCAGGAACACCGCACGGTGCACCGGGTGCATGCCCTTGACCAGGAACAGGCGGAAGTTCATCAGGTTACCGTGGCACCAGCGACGGTCACGCTTGAGTTCGTCCAGCAAGTTGGGCGGCAGTTCTTCGTAGCTGCCCGGCAGGTCGTAGGCAATCCACACGCCCCAGCCGGCGCGGCGCATCAGCGCTGCTTCAACGAAGTCGTGAGAGAGGATCGCACCGGCAAACGCACCCTTACCCGGCAACGGCGCCAGAGCGCAGTGCTCGATAAACGGCTTCATGCGGATGATCGCGTTGTGGCCCCAGTAATGGGATTCACCCAACTGCCAGAAGTGCAGGCCGGCGGTAAACAGTGGACCATAAACGCGGGTGGCGAACTGCTGCATGCGCGCATACAGGGTGTCCATGCCCGACGCACGCGGCGCGGTCTGGATAATCCCGGCATCCGGCGTGGCTTCCATCAGGCGTACCAGGCTGGTCAGGCATTCGCCGCTCATCACGCTGTCGGCGTCGAGCACCACCATGTACTTGTAGTCACCGCCCCAGCGACGGCAGAAGTCGTCGAGGTTGCCGCTCTTGCGCTTGACGCGACGGCGACGGCGGCGATAGAAAATCTTGCCGAAACCACCGGCTTCGCGGCACACGTCGAGCCAGGCTTGCTGTTCGGCAATGCAGATATCCGCTTCATTACTGTCGCTGAGCACGAAGAAGTCGAAACGGTCCAGGTCGCCGGTCGCGGCCACCGATTCGAACGTGGCGCGCAGACCGGCGAACACCCGGGGCACGTCCTCGTTGCAGATCGGCATCACCAGCGCGGTACGTGCATCCTTGGGAATCGGCTCGTCGCCGGCACTTTTACCGGAGATACGGTATTTGTCGTGACCGGTCAGCAGCTCGAGGAAGCCCATCAGCGCGGTCCAGAAACCGGCCGACACCCAGCAGAACAGAATCCCGAACATGATCAGGATGCTGGTCTGCAGTGCATAAGGCAGTACCTGGGTAGCGGTTTGCAGCAGGGTCTGGTTGCGGATCTCGTCGAAGTCGACCAGCGACCAGCCCTGGTACGGCATGATGCCTTTCATGTACCAGCCGGCCACGATGGTCTGGCCCAGCATCAGCACCAGCAGGATATAGCGGCGGATCGAACCCACGGTACGCCAGCGCGCAGCGGGCAATACCCGTTCGTCTTTCGGCGGCTTCGGCGGGTTGGTGCGCCCGGTCATCCGGCGCCAGCCGCGTACCAGGATGTTGGTGCGCCAGGGCTCGGGCACCACTTTGGTCCGACGGATCGGCGGCGTGGCCTTCAGGCACACGCGGCCGCTGGCGTCGAGCGCCAGCATCTCCGCGTCCTGCAGCTCTTCGGCCGTGCTGAGGGTCAACCTGCGGCCCACCGACGCCTGGGCGGCATCGGTGGGTGCGTCGAAGGTGGCGGACGACAGGCGTTCGTGCAGCTCGCTGAAGGAGCTGCAGCCCGCCAGCTCGGCGCGCTGCTCAGCCGTCATGGGGAGATGCGCCAGATACTCGGTCAGAGTTTCCGGCTTGACTTGTGAATTACTCATCGGCGGGCAACTGGTAGCTCCAGGTTTCGGTCAGGACTTGTTCGGTCTTGGCCGGCTCCGGCGTGACAGGGGCCGGTGCAGCTTCTGGCTGCTTGGCGTCCTTGTCCTTCGCCTCTTTGGCGTCTTTCTTGGCCTGTTTCTCGTGTTGCTTGGCCAGGACCTTGTCAGCCTTGAGCACGTGGGTCGAGACCTGTTCAGGCTCGGCCTGTGCAATTTCCTGCACCAGCGCCGCACGCATTTCAGTCGGCTTGCTCGCGTCCTTGATCTTCATGCGCAGGGTCAGGCGCCAGCCTTTGGTGTGCTCGTTGTAGCGCACGCTGTTTTCAACCAGCTCGGCGTTGTCGCCAACGCTGACCTGGCTGCGTACCGGGGCGTCAGGCAGCAGTTTCTTCAGGGCCGGGCCCTCGAAGTCCACCAGGTAGGCCACGGTGCCGTCCGGCTGACGGATCAGGTTGGATTGCTTCACGTCACCGGTGGAACGCAGGGTCTGCTTGACCCAGGCGCTGTCCGGCGAATGGAAGGCGGAATCGTCCAGCGTCCAGTGCAGACGGTAGGACACATCCAGCGGCTTGCCGACTTCCGGCAGTTCGGCCGGGCTCCAGAAGGCAACGATGTTGTCGTTGGTTTCGTCAGCGGTCGGAATCTCTACCAGGTCGACGGTGCCTTTGCCCCAGTCGCCCTCAGGTTCGATCCAGGCGCTTGGGCGCTTGTCGTAGTTGTCGTCCAGGTCTTCGTAGTGGCTGAAGTTGCGACCGCGTTGCAGCAGGCCGAACCCACGCGGGTTTTCCACGCTGAAGTTACTGACCGACAGATGTTTAGGGTTGTTCAGCGGGCGCCAGATCCACTCGCCATTGCCGGCATGGATCGACAGGCCGCTGGAATCGTGCAGTTCACGGCGGTAGTTGAGGACCTTGGACGGCTGGTTGGCGCCGAACAGGAACATCGAGGTCAGCGGGGCCACGCCCAGCTTGCTCACCTTGTCGCGCAGATACATCTGGGACTTGACGTCGACCACAGTGTCGGTGCCCGGACGCAGGATCAGGCGGTAGGCGCCCGTCGCACGCGGGGAATCGAGCAGGGCGAAGATCACCAGGTGCTTGTCGCCCGGCTTCGGACGCTCGATCCAGAACTCGGTGAAACGCGGGAATTCTTCACCGGACGGCAGCGCCGTGTCGATCGCCATGCCACGGGCGGACAGGCCATACACCTGGTCCTTGCCGACGACGCGGAAATAGCTGGCGCCGAGCATGGTCATGATTTCGTCTTGCTTGTCGGCCTTGTTGATCGGGAACAGCACCCGGAAGCCGGCATAACCCAACTGTTCGGTGGCTTTTGGATCAAACTTCACGTCGCCGAAATCGAAACGATTGGGGTCGTACTTGATTTCCTGGACGCTGTCGGCGGTGACTTCATTGATTTTCACCGGCGTATCGAAGTGCATACCCTGGTGATAGAAGGACAGCTTGAACGGGGTGTTCTGATCGGCCCACTCGGCTTTTTCATTACGGAAACGAATCTTCTGGTAGTCAGCGAATTTCATTTCGCGGAATTCGTTCGGCAGATTGCTGCGCGGAGCTTCGTATTTCTGCCCGGCCAGCTCTTTTGCCTTGGCCGATACATCGTCCAGACTGAATGCCCACAGTTGACCCGCGCCGAACAGGCAGAACAGGGCAGAGCCCGTCACCAGTGCGTTTCGTAACCGTTTGGCAGACAATTTTGGTGCATTACAGGGACTAACAATCACGAGCAACCCTCGCCGAAAACAGATCAAAAAACCAACGGCCAGCTATCTATATGCCAGGTTGGCGAGCATTGTTCCGACTCCGCAGGGGCAAAATGATTCCCCACTGGTTCGTCGGACAAGTCTCTACCTAAGTCAAAAATGGACCAAACAACGCTGATCCCCGTAGCGCGCGATTATCTAGCAGCCCGCGAGACAACGCATCAGGGACAACGAAGTATTTGTAGCGAAACCCTGCGTTTTTAGGCATTAAAGTCGTTTTTCATACATTCAGGTCTGCAAGAGAAAGGTCACAGGGCCATCATTGACCAAATGCACCTGCATATCTGCGCCAAAACGCCCTGATGCCACCTTGCCATGCAATTGTTGCGCTTGTAACAACAAGTGATCAAAAAGCGCCGCTCCGAGGGCCGGCGGGGCTGCCGTGGAGAAGCTCGGCCGCAGTCCGCTTTTGGTATCCGCCGCCAGGGTGAACTGCGATACAAGCAACAGCCCGCCGTCGACATCCTTCAACGACAGGTTCATCTTGCCCTCATCGTCGCTGAACACCCGATAGTTAAGCAGCTTGTGCAGCAGTTTGTCGGCGCTTTCAGGCGTATCTGAAGGTTCGACGGCCACCAGCACCAGCAAACCCTGGTCAATTGCCCCAACTATTTCACCGCCCACCTCGACACGGGCGCCTCGCACCCGTTGCAACAAGCCCTTCATGCTTCCTCAGGCGGTAAATCAAGCAGGCGTCGTGCCATTTCGCCGGTTGCGCGCACCAGCGCATCGGTAATGCCAGGCTCGGACGCCGCATGCCCCGCCTCGCGGATCACCTGCAACTCGCTGTTCGGCCAGGCCTGATGCAGCGCCCAGGCGTTATCCAGCGGGCAAATCATGTCGTAGCGGCCGTGGATGATGACCCCGGGCAGATGGGCGATCTTGTGCATGTCGCGAATCAGCTGGTCAGGCTCCAGGAACGAGTTATTGGTGAAGTAATGGCATTCGATGCGGGCGATGGACAACGCACGCTGCGGCTCGGAGAAGCGCTCGACATGCTGCGGGCTCGGACACAGGCCCAGCATGCGCCCTTCCCAGCCGGACCAGGCCTTGGCCGCGTGCATCTGGGCGATCTGGTCGTTGCCGGTCAGACGCTTGTGATACGCCGCGATCATGTCGTGACGCTCTTCCACCGGGATCGGTGCCAGGTAGTCCTGCCAGTAATCCGGGAACAGCCGGCTCGCGCCCTCCTGGTAGAACCAGTGAATGTCCTGAGGACGCGCCAGGAAAATGCCGCGCACGATCAAGCCATGCACACGCTCGGGGTGGGTTTGCGCGTAGGCCAGGGACAGCGTCGACCCCCAGGAACCACCGAACAGCACCCATTTGTCGATACCCAGGTGCTCGCGGATGCGCTCAAGGTCGGCGACCAGGTCCCAGGTGGTGTTGTTCTCAAGGCTCGCGCGGGGGGTGGAGCGTCCGCAACCGCGCTGGTCGAAGGTGACGATGCGGTACAGGTTCGGATCGAAGTAGCAACGGCTCTGCGCGTCGCAACCGGAGCCGGGGCCGCCATGGATGAACACCACAGGCAGGCCCTCGGGGGAGCCGCTTTCATCGACGTACAGGGTGTGAACATCATCGACTGCCAGATCGTGCCGGGCATAGGGTTTGATCTGCGGGTACCAAGTCTGCATTGCGCGCTCCGTAGGGTGTCGGGTTCATCCCTGGGGGGACGTCTATTATTCTGCCGTCCAGCATCATAAACCCGAATTGTGCAATGAGCATGTCCTTGAGCGCCTGGACCCGCGTCAGCCTTTATCGATAGTGCGCTTGCCCCCACGCCAGCAAGGCTTGCAGCAATTGTTTCAACACCACCTGGGTCGGCTCGGCCAAATCGGGGCGATAGCGGAACGGCTCAACCTCTTCCATATACGTGCTCTGGCACAACTCCAACTGCACCGCATGAATATCCTGCGCCGGATCACCGTAGTGGCGGGTAATGTGACCGCCCTTGAAACGCCCGTTCAGCACGTGGGTGTACTGAGGATGCCGGGCGCAGATGGCTTCCAGCTGGCCGGCCAGTTCGGGATCGCAGGCGGCGCCATTGAAGGTGCCGAGGTTGAAGTCCGGCAATTTGCCCTCGAACAGGTGCGGGATCACCGAGCGGATCGAGTGCGCGTCGAACAGCAGCGCGTAGCCGAATTCGGCCTTGAGGCGCGCCAGTTCTTCTTGCAGCGTGCGGTGATACGGGCCCCAGATTTTCTGCAGGTAGGTGGCGCGCTCGGCATCGGACGGTGTCTGCCCTTCACGGAACAACGGCACGCCATCGAACAGCGTCTCCGGGAACAGGCCGGTGGTGGCGCCCGCATAGAGCGGCTTGTTATCGGATGGCCGGTTCAGGTCGATGACGAACCGCGAATACTCGGCCGCCAGGGTGCTGGCGCCCAGTTCTTCGGCAAAGTCATACAGCAAGGGAATATGCCAATCGGTGTCCGGCAGGCTTTGCGCCTCGGGGATCAACCCGGCCTCGACCGCAGGCGTCAGGCGCAGGCCGGCGTGGGGCATGCTGATCAGCAGCGGTACGCGGCCTTGTTTGAATGTCAGAACCTTATCCACAACGCTTCTCCTCAAACAGTGACATCGACGCCATGGCGCACAACGCGTTTATCCAGATCGCCACCCAGCCAATAGGCCAGGTCGGCGGGGCGATCGATCTGCCAGGCGACAAAATCCGCGACCTTGCCCACTTCCAGCGAACCATGGGTGTCGCCCATGCCCAAGGCGGTAGCCGCGTGTTGCGTGGCGCCGGCCAGGGCTTCTTCCGGGGTCATGCGGAACAGGGTGCAGGCCATGTTCAACATCAGGCGCACCGACAGGGCCGGCGAAGTGCCGGGGTTGAGGTCGCTGGCGATGGCAATCTTCACACCGTGTTTGCGCAGGGCGTCCATCGGCGGCAATTGGGTTTCGCGCAGGAAATAGAAGGCCCCTGGCAGCAACACGGCAACGGTGCCGGCAGCGGCCATGGCGATGGCATCTTCCTCGGTCATGAACTCCAGGTGGTCCGCCGACAACGCCTGGTAACGCGCGGCCAGGCTGGAACCGTGCAGCGATGAGAGTTGCTCGGCATGCAGCTTCACCGGCAAGCCCAGTTGCCGGGCGACCTTAAACACGCGCTCGACCTGCTCGGTGGAGAACGCCAGGTATTCACAGAACGCATCCACCGCATCCACCAGCCCTTCTGCCGCCAGGGCCGGCAGCATCTCATTGCAGATGTGCTCGATGTAGTCATCGGCGCGGTCCTTGTACTCCGGCGGCAGCGCATGAGCCGCCAGGCAGGTGGCGCGCACGCTCACCGGCAGCGCTTCACCCAGGCGCCGCGCCACGCGCAGCATCTTGCGTTCGTTGGCCAGGTCCAGGCCGTAGCCGGACTTGATCTCCACCGTGGTCACGCCGTCGCGCAAAAGACTGCGCAGGCGCTTTTCGGCACTGGCAAACAATTGATCTTCCGTCGCAGCACGGGTGGCCCGCACGGTGCTGGCAATACCCCCGCCCCGGGCCGCGATGTCGGCGTAGCTGACGCCTTCAAGGCGCTGCTCGAATTCGCCGCTGCGGTTGCCACCGAACACGGTGTGGGTGTGGCAGTCGATCAGTCCAGGCGTGACCCACGCGCCTTGCAGGTCATGCACCTGGGCGTAATCCGCCGTCGGCGCCTGGCTGCGCGGGCCGATCCACTCGATCAGCGAGCCCGCAGTCACCATGGCGGCATCCTCGATAATCGAGTATTTGCCCTGGGCCATGGTTGCGACGTGGCAGTGTTGCCAAAGGGTTTTCATTAACGCCTCCCTAAGTTATCGATGAGACAAGACCGATTCGAGCGTTGAGCCCGCGTTTCAAACCTTTTTCTGGCGGATGCATTTCTCTTCCCTGGTTATTTTTATCCCGAGAAAAAACGACCTCACCTGTAGGAGCGAGCTTGCTCGCGAAAAACCTGAGAACGCCCAGGGGTGTCAGGTTTCCCGCGTCATCGTTGGCGATTTTCGCGAGCAAGCTCGCTCCTGCAGTGGGGGCGGCGACGTGTTAGAGACTTGGCAGCAGCTTGGCCGGCACCAGCTCATTCAGGCAGCGGCTGGCAAGCAGTTCGCTGGCGGCGATGATGTCCGGGGCGAAGAAGCGGTCCTTGTCGTAGAACGCCACTTTGTCACGCAGCAGGCCACGGGCCTTTTCAAGCGCGGGCGAGGTTTTCAAGCCGTCGCGCAGATCCAGGCCCTGGCAGGCGGAGAGCCATTCCACGGCGAGAATGCCACGGGTGTTCTCGGCCATTTCCCACAGGCGCTTGCCCGCAGCCGGGGCCATGGACACGTGGTCTTCCTGGTTGGCCGAGGTCGGCAGGCTGTCGACGCTATGGGGATGGGCCAGTGCCTTGTTCTCGCTGGCAAGCGCCGCAGCGGTGACCTGGGCGATCATGAAGCCGGAGTTGACCCCGCCATTGCCCACCAGGAACGGCGGCAGTTGCGACATGTGCTTGTCCATCATCAACGAGATACGGCGCTCACTGAGCGAGCCGATTTCGGCAATCGCCAACGCCATGTTGTCGGCAGCCATGGCCACCGGCTCGGCGTGGAAGTTACCGCCGGAAATCACATCGCCTTCGGCCGCGAACACCAGCGGGTTGTCCGACACGGCATTGGCCTCCACCACCAGCACCTCGGCGGCCTGACGGAACTGGGTCAGGCAGGCGCCCATGACCTGCGGCTGGCAGCGCAGGGAGTAAGGGTCTTGCACCTTGTCGCAGTTCTGGTGCGACTGGGACACCTGGCTGCTTTCACCGAGCAGGTTGCGATAGGCCGCAGCGGCGTCAATCTGCCCACGTTGGCCGCGTGCGGCGTGAATCCGCGCGTCGAACGGCGAGCGCGAGCCGAGCACCGCTTCCACGGTAAGGCCACCGCACGCGAGAGCGCCGGCGAACAGGTCTTCGCCTTCAAACAGGCCGCGCAAGGCATAGGCGGTGGACACCTGGGTGCCGTTGAGCAGGGCCAGGCCTTCTTTGGCGGCGAGGGTCAGCGGCGTCAGGCCGGCGACTTTCAGCGCGTCGGTCGCCTCCAGCCATTCGCCCTTGTAGCGCGCCTTGCCTTCGCCGAGCAGCACCAGGGACATATGGGCCAACGGCGCCAGGTCACCGGATGCACCGACCGAACCTTTAAGTGGAATGTGCGGGTACACCTCGGCGTTGATCAGCGCGATCAGCGCGTCGATCACCTGCCGACGAATCCCGGAGAACCCACGGCTCAGGCTGTTGACCTTGAGCACCATGACCAGCCGCACCAGCGCATCGCTGATCGGCTCACCCACCCCGGCGGCATGGGACAGCACCAGGGAACGCTGGAGGTTTTCCAGGTCTTCGCTGGCAATGCGAGTCGAGGCCAGCAGGCCGAAACCGGTGTTGATGCCATAGGCGGTGCGGTTCTCGGCGAGAATCTGCTCGACGCAGGCAACACTGGCTTCGATCTGCGCCGTGGCGCTGTCATCCAGGCTGAGGGTTACCGGCTGCTGGTAGATGGCCCGCAGTTGGGCAAGGCTCAGTTGGCCTGGAATCAGGGTTAGCGCAGTCACATTCATTCTCCTTGTGAATTGTTCTTCTAGGCATTCAATACAAATTCGGTAATGCGGTGTCTTTGATCAGGTTGGCGGCCGCAGCAATATCCGGCGCCAGCCAGCGGTCCTGCTCGTAAGCGGGGACCCCTTCGCGCAGCAGGCGCCAGGCGCGGTCGGTGCCGGCGCCGAAGCGCTGGCCCTTGAGAAACTCGAACGCCTGGGCCGCCAGCAGGTATTCGATGGCCAGAATCTGGGTAACGTTGAGCAATACCTGATGCAGCTTGAGCGCCGCATTGGTGCCCATGCTCAAGTGGTCTTCCTGCAGGCCCGAGGTGACGAAGTTATCGAGCACCGCCGGTTGCGCCAATTGGCGGTTCTGCCCGCACAACGACGCGGCGACGTACTGCACGATCATCATTCCGGAGTTGACCCCGGGATTGCTCACCAGAAACGCCGGCAGGCCGCTGACGTGCGGGTTGATCAGGCGGTCCAGGCGGCGTTCGGCCACCGAGCCGATTTCGGCCATAGCGATGGCCAGCATGTCCGCCGCCAGCGCCACGGACTGGCCGTGGGGGTTGGCCTGGGACACTACGCGATAGTTGTCCGGCGTGCCGAGCACCAGCGGGTTGTCGGTGGCGCTGTTGAGTTCGGTCTCGATCTGGCGCGTGGCGTGCGCCACCTGATCGCGCGCCGCGCCGTGGATCTGCGGGATCGAGCGGATGCTCAGGGCGTCCTGGGTACGGATGCCCCGGCTGGCGGCGATCACTTCGCTGCCGTCGAGCAAGGCGCGCAGGTTACGCCCGACTTCCTGCATGCCCGCATGGGGCTTGAGGGCAATGATTTCTGCGTCGAAGGCATCGATCTGGCCGCGCTGGGCTTCGAAACTCATGGCGCCGATCACATCGGCCCATTGCAGCAAGTGATGCGCATCGGCCAGGGCCAGGCAGCTCAGGCCGGTCATGCACGGTGTGCCGTTGACCAGGCACAGGCCGTCCTTGGCGCCCAGGACGACGGGCTGCAAACCTTCGGCGGCCAAGGCTTCTTGTGCGGTCACAACCTGGCCGCGATAGCTGACGTTGCCGACGCCGAGCAGCGCCACGCCGACATGGGCCATGTGGGTCAGGTAGCCCACCGAGCCCTGGGACGGTACTTGGGGCGTGATGCCGTGGTTGAGCAGCGCCAGCAGCGCCTGCACCACTTGCCGATGCAAGCCGGATTTGCCGTGGCTGTAGTTGATGATGGCGGCGCAGATGATCGCGCGGGTCTGCTCGTCGCTCAAGACAGGGCCGACGCCGCAGGCGTGGCTGAGCAAGGTGTTGCGCGACAACTGGCGCAGTTGCTCGCCCTCGAGCGACACGTTGCACAGCGCGCCCAGGCCGGTGTTCACGCCATACGCGCGTTCACCGCTGGCGACGATGCACTGCACGACGGCCTGGGCATTGTCGATCCGCGCCCAGGCCTGGCTCGAGAGTTCGAGCACGGCGCCGTGGCGGGCGACGGCGGCGACGTCCTGCCAGCGCAGGGGGGTGTCGGCGATGATGATTGTTGTTGCCTGGGGCATCTTTGTACCTTCTTCAATTCTTGTGCAGCTTTGCCGGCCCTATCGGGGGCAAGCCCCCTCCCACATTTTGATCTGTGAATACTTTCAAGTGTGGGAGGGGGCTTGCCCCCGATGAGGCCAGTAGCCTCACCACCAAACCCGGATCAGACCACCGCCGCCCGCCGCTGAACAAAGCGATCCACATACTCATCCGCCGGCGAGTGCAGGATCTCGCGCGGCGTGCCGACCTGGATCAGCTTGCCGTCCTTGAGGATCGCAATGCGGTTGCCGATGCGCACCGCCTCGTCGAGGTCATGGGTAATAAACACGATGGTCTTGTGCAGGGTCTTTTGCAGCTCGAGCAACTGGTCCTGCATCTCGGCGCGGATCAGCGGGTCGAGGGCGCTGAAGGCTTCGTCCATCAGGATGATGTCGGTGTCGGCCGCCAGTGCGCGGGCCAGGCCCACACGTTGACGCATGCCGCCGGAGAGCTGGTGCGGGTATTTGTTTTCATAGCCTTTGAGGCCCACGGTTTCGATCCAGTGCAGAGCGCGTTCGGCGCAGACCTGCTTGGTTTCGCCACGCACTTTCAGGCCATAGGCGACGTTGTCGAGCACGCTTTTGTGGGGCAACAGGCCGAAGCTCTGGAACACCATGCTGATCTTGTGGCGACGGAATTGACGCAGGGCTTCCATGTCCAGTTGCAGGATGTCTTCGCCATCCACCAGGATCGCGCCGCTGGTGGGGTCGATCAGGCGGTTGAAGTGACGCACCAGGGTGGACTTGCCGGAGCCGGACAGGCCCATGATCACAAAGATTTCACCGGTAGCGATGCTCAGGGACAGGTCGTTCACACCGACCACGCAGCCGGTCTCGGCCAATACCTGGTCCTTGGTCTTGCCCTGGCCAATCAGCGCCAGCGCTTCCCTGGAGCGGTTGCCGAAGATCTTGAAGACGTTTTTGACTTCGATTTTGCTGACGGTAGTCATTTGCTCGCCTCATGCCGTGGACGACCATAGGCCTGGGTAATGCGGTCGATGACCACTGCAAGAATCACGATCGCCAGACCGGCCTCCAGGCCACGCCCGACGTTGAGGGTCTGGATGCCGACGAGGACATCTTCACCCAAACCACGCGCGCCGATCATCGAGGCGATCACCACCATCGACAACGCCATCATGGTGGTCTGGTTGATGCCCGCCATGATGCTCGGCAGGGCCAGCGGCAGTTGCACGCCGAACAATTGCTGCCAGCGGTTGGCACCGAAAGCGTTGATGGCTTCCATGACTTCGCCATCGACCTGGCGAATGCCCAAGTCGGTCAGGCGGATCAGCGGCGGCGCGGCGTAAATGACCGTGGCGAAAATCGCCGGCACCTTGCCCAGGCCAAACAGCATCAGCACCGGGATCAGGTACACGAAGCTGGGCATGGTTTGCATGATGTCGAGCAACGGCATCAGCACCGAGCGCAAGCGATTGCTGCGCGCGGAAAGGATGCCCAGGGGAATGCCGATCAGCACCGAGATCACCGTGGCGACCATCATCAGCGCCAGGGTCTGCATCAGTTTGTCCCACAGGCCGACCGCGCCGACGAGGAACAACAAACCGACGATCACGGCCGTGGTCACCACCTTGCGGGTGGCATGCCAGGCGATCACGCCAACGATGGCCAGCATCAACCACCAGGGCGCCGCGCGCAGCAGCCCTTCCAGATTGACGATGGCCCACAGCAGGGTGTCGGAGATGTGCCGGAACACATCGCCGTAGTTGGTGACCAGCGAGTCCACCCAACCGTTGACCCAGTCGGCGATGGAAAACGTAAAACTCTCGGGAAACATAGCGTGCTCTCGATCCAGTGGGTTGAGGCCAGGCGTCCGGCTGCCTCTCAGGGTAGCCGGACACGCTTTACCTACAAGGCCGCGTCGATTTTCCTGGCGGCGTCTTCGCTCACCCAGGCGTGCCAGACTTCAGGATGTTCCTTGAGGAAAATTTTCGCCAGCTTCGGCGACTCGATCCGTTCCTTGGCCATGCGGCCCAGGTTCTGGTTCAGCAGGTCGATGGGCAGGTTGACCTTTTCCAGCACGGCCACCAGTTCCGGCGCTTGTTCGTGGAAGGTCTTGGACAGGCCGACCTTGATGCTCACGCTTTTATCCACACCGGGCTTTTCTTCCAGCTTGACCAGGTCCACCTGGCCCATCAGCGGCGTCGGCGACCAGTAGTAGAACAGGATCGGCTCGCCGCGCTTGTAGCTCGACAGTACCGCCGCGTCCAGCGCCGGGCCGGTGCCGGGGCGGAAGTTGGTGTAGGTGCTTTCCAGGCCGTAGCTCTTGAGCATTTCGCTGTTGTCCAGTTCACAGGTCCAGCCGGCCGGGCAGTTGTAGAAGCGGCCCTTGGACGGTTCTTCCTGGTCCTTGAACACGGCGGCGTACTTGGCCAGGTCAGCGATGTTCTTGAGGTCAGGCGCCTTGGCTTCCAGCTTGCGCTTGGCGTCACCTTCGATCACATAGCGCGGCACGTACCAGCCTTCAACCGCACCAACCACCGGCGCACCGACGCCGACGACCTTGCCGGCCTTCTCGGCCTTGTTCCAGACTTCGCTGCGGCCCACCCACTCCTCGGCAAACACCTGGATGTCATTACTGCTCAGGGCGTTTTCCATGGTGATGGAGTTGCCCGGCAGGCTGTCGGTTTTGCAGTCGTAGCCTTTCTCCAGCACGGTTTGCAGGATGTCGGTGAGCAACATGCCGCTTTCCCAGTTCAGCCCGGCGAATTTCACCGGCTTGCCGGATTCGCACCAGCCGGCCGCCTGGGCGCCGGCGCTTGCCAGCAAGCCCGCAGACAGCAACGTGGTCAGCAGGGTCTTATGCATTTTCATTATGTGACGCTCCCAATCATGAAATGGATTACGGCAGTCAAAAGGCGTCCTGCCTTGTCCACGTCCCATCAGGCTTGCGCAGGCAGCCCGTCTGTTGTGAGTAAAGCGCCCTGCTCTTTCGGCAGGATCAGATGATCGGGCACCGTGCCGTGCCATTTTTTCGCACACACGTAATACACGGCAGCAGGCAGTACCAGGCCGATGATCCAGGAAATATCCACGTCCCCCAGCGCAGCCACCAGGGGCCCCGTGTAGAACTTGGTTGAGATGAACGGCAACTGCACCAGCACGCCGAACACATAGACGCTGATCCCCAACAGGTTCCAGCGACCGTAGCGTCCGTTCGGGTCGGACAAGGCCGGCACGTCGTAGCGCTCGCGGGTGATGCAGTAGTAATCCACCAGGTTGATCGCGCTCCAGGGCGTGAAGAACGCCAGCAGGAACAGGATGAACGACTTGAACGCACCGAGGAACGAGTGCTGGCCGAGCAACGCGATCAGGGTTGCCGCACCTACGATGACGAGCACGAACACCAGGCGCTGCAAACGGGTGACCTCAAGGCGGCCACGAAAACCGCTGATGATCGTCGCAATGCACATGAAGCTGCCGTAGGAGTTGAGCCCGGAGATAGTGACCTTGCCGAACGCGATGCTGAAGTACAGCAACGCCGCAGTGGCCCCCGTCCCGCTCAAGCCAACGATGTAGGCCACTTCATGCCCGGCGAATTGGCCGTTGGACATGGCGGCGGCAAACACACCGAGCACCATCGCCACCTGTGCGCCAATCACTGAGCCCGCACCCGCGGCGAAGAAGGTTTTCACCGATGACGTCTGGCTCGGCAGGTAACGCGAATAGTCCGCCACGTAGGGGCCGAAGGCGATCTGCCAGGAGGCCGCGAGCGACACCGCCAGCAGAAAACTGCTCCAGCTGAAGTGACGGATCTGCAGGAGCGCGCCAACATCGGTCTGGCTCATCAGGCGACTGAACAGGTAGACAAAGGCAATCACGCCGATGACGCTGGCAACACGCCCGATGAAATGGATCACCCGGTAACCGAGCACCGTGACCAGCACGATGACACTGGCGAAGATCAGGATGCCCACGCTGTCGCTGACCCCGAACAACTGGCCCAGCGCCTGCCCGGACAACACGGTGCCGGTGGCGGTGAAACCCAGGTACATCAGGCACACCAGCACGATCGGGATGGCCGCGCCATATACGCCGAACTGCACCCGGCTGGAGATCATCTGCGGCAGGCCAAGCTTGGGCCCTTGCGCCGCATGCAACGCCATGACGCCGCCGCCGATCAGTTGACCGATCAACAGCCCGATCAACGACCAGAACACATCACCGCCCAGCACCACGGTCAGGGCCCCGGTGACAATCGCGGTGATTTGCAGGTTGGCCCCCATCCACAGGGTGAACTGGCTCAGTAGACGACCATGTCTTTCCGCTTCCGGGATGTAGTCGATCGAACGCCTTTCGATCAACGGGGTGGTGTCGTTCGCAGCCATGCTGTTCAACCTCTGATGGATTGTTCGATGCTTTTCTGTGGGAGCGAGCTTGCTCGCGAAAAACGTACATTCAATGCAGCGATGTGCCTGGAATACCTTCGCGAGCAAGCTCGCTCCTACAGTGAGTGCGTCAGCCGTTGATCATCGGCAGATTCAGGCCCTGTTCCCTGGCGCAATCGATCGCGATCTGGTAACCCGCATCCGCGTGACGCATCACCCCGGTCGCCGGGTCGTTATGCAGTACGCGCGCAATGCGTTCGGCCGCTTCGTCGGTGCCGTCACACACGATCACCATGCCCGAGTGCTGCGAGAAGCCCATGCCGACGCCGCCACCGTGGTGCAACGAAACCCAGGTCGCGCCGCTGGCGGTGTTGAGCAAGGCGTTGAGCAGCGGCCAGTCGGACACGGCGTCGGAGCCATCCTGCATGGATTCGGTTTCGCGGTTCGGGCTCGCGACCGAGCCGGAGTCGAGGTGGTCACGGCCGATCACCACCGGTGCCGACAATTCGCCGCTGCGCACCATTTCGTTGAAGGCCAGGCCGAGCTTGGCGCGCTGGCCCAGGCCGACCCAGCAGATACGCGCCGGCAAACCCTGGAAGCTGATGCGTTCGCGGGCCATGTCCAGCCAGTTGTGCAGGTGGGCGTCGTCCGGGATCAGTTCTTTGACTTTGGCGTCGGTCTTGTAGATGTCCTGCGGGTCACCGGACAGCGCCGCCCAACGGAACGGGCCGATGCCACGGCAGAACAGCGGGCGGATGTAGGCCGGTACGAAACCCGGGAAGTCGAAGGCATTTTCCACGCCTTCTTCCTGGGCCATCTGACGGATGTTGTTGCCGTAGTCGAACGTTGGGATGCCCTGCTTCTGGAACTCCAGCATGGCTTTGACGTGCACGGCCATCGACTGCTTGGCGGCCTTGATCACGGCGGCGGGTTCGGTCTTGGCGCGGGCGCGGTATTCGTCCCAGGTCCAGCCGGCCGGCAGGTAGCCGTTGAGCGGGTCGTGGGCGCTGGTCTGGTCGGTGACCATGTCCGGGCGCACGCCACGCTTGACCAGCTCAGGCAAAATTTCGGCGGCGTTGCCCAGCAGGGCGATGGAGATGGCTTTGCCTTCCTGGGTGTACTTGGCGATGCGCGCCAGGGCGTCGTCGAGGTCGGTGGCTTGCTCGTCGACATAGCGGCTGTTCAAGCGGAAATCGATGCTGACCTGCTGGCACTCGATGTTCAACGAGCAGGCACCGGCCAGGGTCGCGGCCAGCGGTTGCGCGCCACCCATGCCGCCCAGACCTGCGGTGAGCACCCAGCGGCCCTTGAGATTCGAATCGTAATGCTGGCGACCGGCTTCGACGAAGGTTTCGTAGGTGCCCTGGACGATGCCCTGGCTGCCGATATAGATCCAGCTGCCGGCGGTCATCTGGCCGTACATGGCCAGGCCCTTGGCATCCAGTTCGTTGAAGTGTTCCCAACTGGCCCAGTGCGGCACCAGGTTGGAGTTGGCGATCAACACGCGCGGGGCGTTGCTGTGGGTCTTGAACACGCCGACCGGCTTACCGGATTGCACCAGCAGGGTTTCGTCGTCATTGAGGTGGGTGAGGCTCTCGACGATCTGGTCGTAGCATTCCCAGTTGCGCGCCGCACGACCAATACCGCCGTATACCACCAGTTCCTTGGGGTTCTCGGCCACTTGCGGGTCGAGGTTGTTCATCAACATGCGCAGCGGCGCTTCGGTCAGCCAGCTTTTGGCGGTGAGCGTGTTACCGCGGGCGGCGCGGATTTCGACGTCACGGTATTTTGTAGGCCTTGCTTTCGAAAAATCGGTCACAACTGGACTCCTCGGCGATCGATGCGCGGACTTGGACGGTGCGAAGAAGAGTCTTACGCACACACCTTTACTTGTATGTACAAGCATATGCAATCGAGCGGCCAACTTTCCGCGAGAGGGATTTGGATTTTTTGCACAGCGCGCGGGAGCCTTGGAAATTAAGGCTTCCAGGCTTGATGAAATTTCTTACAGAGGAATTTACGACCGGGGAAAGGTAGTCACGACAGCATGGCTTTGCGTCACGCTGGGGCATTCGGTAACAAATTGGTGCACAGGCTGGAAACGCCGCAGAAACAAATGTGGGAGGGGGCTTGCCCCCGATTGCAGAGTGTCAGCCACCAGATCTTTGGCTGATACAGCGCTATCGGGGGCAAGCCCCTCCCACATGTTTTAACCGCGCTGTGTCAGTTCGATCAGGCAGCAGCGACCACTGACCGAGATATCCAGCAGGCCGGTGTTACCGTCCACTTGCAGGCAATCGTGATGGCCGAGTTTCTCGCCCAGCACCTTCACCTCATCGGCAACGCTGAACACCAGCACCGTCCGGGCCGTGCTGAAAAAGCGTTGCACGCCATCCACCCACTGCAAGCGTGCGTGGTAACGCTCAGGCGAGTAGATCAGGTTGAAATCGCGGATCGGCCCGGTGATCAAGCGGCATGACACCTGGCTGTCGCCGGCGAAGGCGAACGGCTGCAGCGGTAACAAACCGCGCTGCTCCTCACCGTCGACGGTCAACACCATGCCCGCGCCCTTGATCACCGTAATCACGCGCTGGTAACCGGCGAAGGTGGAAAACCCGCCCGACTCGGCAATATCGGCAATCGACAGGCGCCAGCCGAAACCCTCAAGGCCGGTGCCCGCGTCGCGGGTGATTTCTTCGGTACTGCCGCCGCCGTTCTTCCACGGCATGCGCACATAGTCGGCGGCGCGCCAGACGTTGACTGAACTCATTTACTGAAGCGTCCTTCGAGGCTGTGCCGGGAACCGGGGTGAATCAGGCGCGCTGCCGTGACCGGCTGGCGGCCGGACCAGGTGCGCCGGCGAATCAGCAGGCAGGGCTCGCCCGCTTCGATCTGCAGCAGCTTGCATTCGGCGGCATCGGCGAGGATCGCTTCAACCACGTGCTCGCCTTCGGTCAGCGGCGCGACCTGGTTGAGGTAGGCGTAGGGCGTTTGCTGGGTGAAATCCTGCTGCAAGTATTCCGGGGCGACCAGCGCGTTGACGAAACGGTCTTCGATCTGCACCGGAATGTCGTTTTCGAAATGCACGATCAACGAGTGAAACACCCGCCCACCTTCGCGCATTTCCAGGGCGACGGCACGTTCGGAACCGGCCGCTTCCTCGCCCAGGGTAATGACCTGGCACGTATGGCGATGGCCGCGGGAGGCGATCTCATCGGCAATGTTGTGCACTTCAAACAGCGCCGACTGACTCTTGGGCTCGGCGACGAACGTACCCACACCTTGCATACGCACCAGCAACCCTTCGGCCGTCAGCTCACGCAACGCGCGGTTGATGGTCATGCGGCTGAAGCCCAGTTGGCTGACCAGCTCGCTCTCCGACGGCACGCGGTAATGGGGCGGCCAGTTGCCGTTGAGGATCTGCTGGCTGATCATCTGTTTGACGCGGGCATACAAGGGCGCCGGACTTTCGTCCATGTGGGCAGCCAGCGAAGACTTGGCAGGCGGAGTCGGCACGAGGAATCCTTGCAGGGGAAAAAAGATGCATAGATTGCCGGAGTTTACCGAGCAGGCAAACGTCTGTATATGTATATACAAATAAACACACGACCGGGGTGACTTGATCATGTCTGCTTTCTTCGCCGAACGCGCGCTCCTGCCTGATGGATGGGCCAATGATGTACGTCTTGAAATCAGCGCCGATGGCCGGCTGACGAAGGTAGAGGCCAATGCCACGGCAGACGGCGCCGAGCGGCTCAGGGGGCCGGTACTGGCCGGCATGCCGAACCTGCATTCCCACGCCTTCCAGCGCGCCATGGCGGGCCTGGCTGAAGTGGCAGGCAATCCGAACGACAGTTTCTGGACCTGGCGCGACCTGATGTACCGCATGGTCGGCAAAATCAGCCCGGACCAGTTGCAGGTCATCGCCCGCCAGCTGTACATCGAAATGCTCAAGGCCGGCTATACCTCGGTGGCCGAGTTTCACTATGTACACCACGACGTCAGCGGCCAGCCCTATGCCGACCGCACAGAGCTGTCGCGCCAGATCAGCCAGGCAGCCGCCAGCAGCGGGATCGGCTTGACCCTGCTGCCGGTGCTTTATACGCATTCGGGGTTCGGTGGCCAGGCGCCCAATGACGGGCAGCGCCGGTTTATCAACAGCACCGAACACTATCTCGACCTGCAGGCGCGCCTGCAGCCGATACTTGCCGCGCAACCTGCGCAGCACCTGGGCCTGTGTTTCCACTCCCTGCGGGCAGTCACGCCCGAGCAGATCAGGGACGTGCTGGCCGCCGGCGACACGGCTTGTCCGGTGCACATCCACATTGCCGAACAGCAAAAGGAAGTCGACGACTGCCAGGCCTGGAGCGGCAAACGCCCATTGCAGTGGCTGTATGACAATGTCGACGTGAATGAGCGCTGGTGCCTGGTTCATGCCACTCATGCCGATCCCGATGAAGTGACGCGCATGGCCAGGAGCCGGGCGATTGCCGGTTTGTGCCTGACCACCGAAGCCAACCTGGGCGATGGCATTTTCCCGGCAGTGGATTTTCTGGCCCAGGGCGGCCGCATGGGTATCGGCTCCGACAGCCATGTATCACTGAGCGTGGTGGAAGAATTGCGCTGGCTGGAATACGGCCAGCGCCTGCGCGATCAACGGCGCAATCGTCTGTATCGCGACGACCAGCCGATGGTGGGCCGCACGCTGTTCGATGCGGCACTGGACGGTGGCGCCCAAGCGCTGGGGCAGCCGGTTGGTCGGCTGGAAGTGGGCAAGCGTGCGGACTGGATCGTGCTGGACGGCAACGATCCGTACCTGGCCACGGCCAGTGAGGACGGGATTCTCAATCGCTGGCTGTTTGCCGGTGGTGATCGGCAGGTACGTGATGTGCTGGTCAACGGCCAGTGGGTGGTGCGCGATGGGCGTCATGCTGGCGAAGAAGACAGCAGCCGGGCATTCACCCAGGTCTTGAGGGATTTGTTGAGCTAAAGGCCACCATCTAACCAATGTGGGAGGGGGCTTGCCCCCGATTGCTATATGTCAGCCAGCTCATCTGATACTGACACACCGCTATCGGGGGCAAGCCCCCTCCCACATTTTGATTACTGCGAACTCTTGGCCATCTGCTTATCTGGAGTACGGAAGATCAACCGCGTCGTGTCATACCCCTGCTGCCGCGCCCTGCTCAGCAGGTCTTCACGGGTTTCGGCGCTCACCGTCGGCGTACGCGACAGGATCCACATGTAACGCCGGCTCGGGCTGCCGACGATGGCCGTCTTGTAGTCATCGCTGACATACAACACCCAGTAATCGCCCTTGGCGACGCCGGGCAGTAACGACGTAAACCAGTTGTCGAATTCCACCCAGAGCTTGTCGGTCTTGCCCGGCACCTGCGGCGTGGCCGTGCCTTTGGCTTCCTGCCATTTCCATTCAGGCGTCAGGCAGCGGTTGAACACCGACATGTCGCCATCGGGCAACAAGGTGTAGCGCGCTTCGGACTGCGCACAGTTGCGCTGGAAGTACATCGGCAAGCGGGCCAGCTCATACCAGGTGCCCTGGTAACGCTTGAGGTTGACGTGACTCGCGGTCTTGGGTTGCAGATCATCGCCAGAATGGCTGGCACAGCCCGCCAAAAACAGGCTGGCGCAAAGGAACACAACAAAACGCATCATTCTTCTTCTCCCGCAGGCTCGCGCCCCGGTTTACTTCAGGCCTTGCCCGGAAAACATCAGAACCTTGTCACCGGCATACTGCACGCTGATAAAGCTGTTTTTATCGCCCCAGGTGCAACTGGACATGCCCAGTGCGCCGGAACAATCGGTCGGCTTGCCCAGCAACGACTCCACCTCGGCCTTGGCCATGCCGGCCGACAGCTTCTGGTAATTTTCTTGGTTGACCTTGCTGCAAGCGGCCAACAGCACGCAAAAAGCCAGCAGGGCGAGACGGCGTAAAGACATGGAAAAGCTCCTGGAGAGACAAAGCAGCTGGGGTATCTGCCAGAAGCTTAGAAGGGAAAAGAGGTGTCTGGTTCCCGACGAGCGAAAACAAAAAAGCCCCGAAAACGCTGAAACGTTTCGGGGCTTTTTCAAGAAGAACGTTAATGATGACGCGGGCTGTCTGGATGCCCGCGTCGCCTGTCAGCTTTTCGCGAGCAAGCTCGCTCCTACTTGTGATAAGCCGTCACACGCTCAACTTCTTCCTTCGAACCCAGGAACACCGCCACACGCTGGTGCAGGCCTTCGGGCTGGATGTCGAGGATACGCTGGTGGCCGTCGGTGGACGCACCGCCCGCCTGCTCAACCAGGAACGACATCGGGTTGGCTTCGTACATCAGGCGCAGCTTGCCCGGCTTGGAAGGCTCGCGGCTGTCACGTGGGTACATGAACAGGCCGCCACGGGTCAGGATACGGTGTACGTCGGCCACCATGGCTGCGACCCAGCGCATGTTGAAGTTTTTCTTCAACGGGCCTTCTTCGCCTTCCATCAATTCGTTGACATAGCGTTTCACCGGCTCTTCCCAGTGACGCTGGTTGGACATGTTGATCGCGAATTCCTGGGTGGAGGCAGGAATGGAGATGTCTTCGTGGGTGAGTACGAAGCTGCCCATTTCGCGGTCCAGGGTAAAGCCCTTGACGCCATCGCCCAGGGTCAGGACCAGCATGGTCTGTGGGCCGTAGATCGCGTAACCGGCGGCGACCTGCTCGGTGCCGGGCTGCAGGAAGGCCTTTTCGTTCAGGGCTTCGTTCTGGCTCAGGTATTCGTTCGGGCAACGCAGTACCGAGAAGATGGTGCCGACCGGAGCGTTGATGTCGATGTTGGACGAGCCGTCCAGGGGGTCGAATACCAGCAGGTACGCGCCTTTAGGGTATTTACCCGGGATCTGGTAGGCATTGTCCATTTCTTCGGACGCCATGCCGGCCAGGTGACCGCCCCATTCGTTGGCTTCGAGCAGGATCTCGTTGGAGATGACGTCGAGCTTCTTCTGCACTTCGCCCTGCACGTTTTCAGTGCCCATGCTGCCCAGGACACCACCCAGTGCGCCTTTGGACACGGCGTGGCTGATTTCCTTACAGGCACGCGCCACCACTTCGATAAGGAAGCGCAGATCGGCAGGCGTGTTGTTGCTGCGGGTCTGCTCGATCAAATAGCGACTCAAGGTAACGCGGGACATGGAAGGCTCCGGAGAATGGGGGGCTGAAAACCCGCGCAGTTTAACGCGAGTCGGGGCGTATTTCCTCTAATCAGAGGATTTAACGCCAATAGAGTTCACGGCTTGGCGCAACGACCCTCTGTAGGAGCGAGCTTGCTCGCGAAAAACTTAAAGACGCCGCGTTCGTTCAGGAAGCAAGCGTTATCGTTGACGTTCTTCGCGAGCAAGCTCGCTCCTACAGTGGCATCAGGGGGCTAGTCGAGGGCTTTCCAGATTTCGGTGGCGTATTCGCGGATGGTACGGTCCGAGCTGAACCAGCCCATCCGCGCCGTGTTCAACACCGCCGAGCGCCACCAGGCCTTGGAGTCGTGCCAATGCGCCTCGACCCGCGCCTGGGCGTCCCAGTAGGAGTCGAAGTCGGCACACACCAGGAAGCGGTCGTAGTCGATCAGCCCGTCGATCAACCCCACATACCGGCCCGGATCATCCGGCGAGAACACCCCGCCACGGATCGCTTGCAGCACATCGCTCAACCGGTGGGACGCGGCAATATCGGGCCCTGCATTGAATTCGCCGGCATGCTTGCGGGCTTCTACCTGCTGGGCACTGAGACCAAAGATAAACATGTGCTCGGCGCCCACGCGCTCGTGCATCTCCACGTTGGCGCCGTCCATGGTGCCGATGGTCAGCGCGCCGTTGAGGCCGAACTTCATGTTGCTGGTACCCGACGCCTCGAAACCGGCGGTGGAAATCTGCTCCGACAAATCCGCCGCCGGAATGATGCTTTCCGCCAGGCTGACGTTGTAGTTGGGCAGGAACACCACCTTGAGGAGGTCGCGCACGGTCGGGTCGTTGTTGACGGTGCGGGCGATGTCGTTGGTCAGCTTGATGATCAGCTTGGCCTGGTGATAACTCGCCGCCGCCTTGCCGGCGAAGATTTTCACCCGCGGCACCCAATCGACCTCCGGCTCGGCGCGGATCGCCTGGTACAGCGCCACGGTGTGCAGCAGGTTGAGCAACTGACGCTTGTATTCGTGAATCCGCTTGACCTGCACGTCGAACATTGCCGCCGGGTTCACCGAAATGCCCAGGCGCTCATGGATGATGTCGGCCAGCGCGCGCTTGCTGTGCAGGCGCTGGTCGGCGAAGGCTTTGCGGAAGGTCTGCTTCTCGGCGAAGGTTTCCAGCTCGCCCAGGCGCGTTTCCATGGTGTCGAGAATGTCCGGGCCCAGCGCGTCCACCAGCATCGACGTGAGCTTGGGATTGGCCTGGTACAGCCAGCGACGGAAGGTGATGCCGTTGGTTTTGTTGTTGATGCGCTCCGGGTAGAGCTTATGCAGTTCGGAAAACACCGTGCTGCGCATCAGTTGAGTGTGCAGCCCGGACACGCCGTTGACACTGTGGGAACCGAGGAACGCCAGGTTGCCCATGCGTACGCGACGGCCGTTGTCCTCTTCAATCAATGACACCGCGCGCAGCACGTCGAAGTCATGAATGCCCTTGGCGCGCAGCGAGTCGATGTGCCGGGCGTTGATCAGGTAGATGATCTGCATGTGCCGGGGCAGCATGCGTTCCATCAAGCCGACAGGCCAGGTTTCCAACGCCTCGGGCAGCAAGGTGTGGTTGGTGTAGGAAAGCGTTTCGACGGTGACGTCCCACGCGGCCTCCCAAGGGATGTCGTGCAGGTCGACCAACTGGCGCATCAACTCGGCCACGGCGATGGACGGGTGGGTGTCGTTGAGCTGGATGGCGGCGTGTTCGCCCAGGCTCAGCACCGTGCCGTGCATGTTCTTGTGGCGGCGCAGCAAGTCTTGCAACGAGGCGGACACGAAGAAGTATTCCTGGCGCAGGCGCAGTTCCTGCCCCGCTTCGGTGCTGTCGGCCGGGTAAAGCACGCGGGAGATGCTTTCGGCGCGGGCCACCTCGGCCACGGCGCCCAGGTGGTCACCGGCATTGAAGCGTTCCAGGTGCAGGTCTTCCACCGCGCGGGCACGCCACAGGCGCAGAGTGTTGACGCTGGCGCCACGCCAGCCGACTACCGGGGTGTCATAGGCCACCGCGCGTACGGTTTCGCTGGGCGACCACACCTGAATCATCTTGCCGGACGCGTCCGCCAGGGTTTCCACGCTGCCGCCGAAACCGATCGGGTAGATCACTTCGGCGCGTTCGAACTCCCAGGGGTTGCCGAAATCCAGCCAGCGTTCGGTCTGCTCCTGCTGCCAGCCATCGACAATTGCCTGGCGGAACAAGCCGTGCTCGTAACGGATGCCATACCCGTGACCGGCAATGCCCAGGGTCGACATACTTTCCATGAAGCACGCCGCCAGGCGGCCCAGGCCACCGTTGCCCAGCGCCGCGTCGGGTTCGAGCAGGCGGATGCGCTCAAGGTCGACGCCAAGCTCGGACAGGGCTTCGCGAGCGATCTCCAACACGCCAAGGTTGCTCAGGCTGTCGTAGAGCAAGCGGCCGATCAGAAATTCCAGCGAGAGGTAATAGACCCGCTTCTGGCCTTTGCGGTAGATGCGCCGCGTATGGTCCATCCAGTGGTCGACCATCTGGTCGCGGGCGGCCAGGGCAATGGCCTCGAACCAGTCGTGGTCGAAGGCGTGATCCGGGTCCTTGCCCACCGCGTAGGTGAGTTTGGTCAAGACGGCATCGCGAAATGCGGCTACCTCTGCTTCTCGTGCAAGTGGTTCCTGAGACATCAATTGCGACCTCGGGCGAGATAGAAGGAGTTGCTAGAGCCTAGACGGTCTGACAGACGGTAGACGCTCTGGTTCGTCAATTTTTTAACTCATTCACGGTTGCGTGAATTTGATGCAGAGGTCGTGCCCGATCGCCGTTCGCGCAGAAACCCTGAAAAGATTGTTCAAAAAACCACCAATCCCGGTATGATCGCGCGCCCGGATACAGCCCCACCTTTTGGAACCCCGATGAAGCCTCAACTGATCGCCGCCGCGGAACTCGACCGTCTCGAGACCTGGCAGAAATATTCCGCCCACATGTGCGGCGGCTGCGTGTCCAGCTGCTGCACGCTGCCGGTCGAAGTGAAGATCAAGGACCTGATCCGCATCGGCATCGTCGATGAGTTCGAGCGCGGCGACCCACCGAAGAACATCGCCAAGCGTTTGCAGAAGGAAGGCATCGTCGAGCGCTACAACAATAAATCCGAGATTTTTACCCTGCAGCGCATGAGCAACAATGATTGCCTGTACCTGGATCGTAAGACGCGCTTCTGCACTATTTATGACAAGCGCCCGGATACCTGCCGCAATCACCCCAAGATCGGGCCACGGCCGGGGTATTGCGCGTACAAGCCGAAAGAAGTGGTGCGCGAGACCACGTTCAAGACCCTCGATAAGTTCTGATCCGGGGTTTGTGGGGCTCTCAAGGGCCTCATCGGGGGCAAGCCCCCTCCCACATTTTGATCTGTGAACACATTCAAGTGTGGGAGGGGGCTTGCCCCCGATAGGGCCGGCACAGCCACCACAAAAACAGCAGGCATAAAAAAACGCCCCCGGCCTTTCGACCGGGGGCGTTTTTCATTCAGCCTGAGTTAACTCAGTTCTTGGCTTTCTTGGCAGCGCGGGTACGCTCGCCTTCGTCCAGGATCTTCTTACGCAGGCGGATCGACTTAGGCGTGACTTCGCACAGCTCGTCGTCCTGGATGAATTCCAGGGCCTGTTCCAGGGTGAAGCGAACAGGTGGAACCAGAGCGATGGTTTCGTCTTTACCCGAAGCACGCATGTTGTCGAGCTTCTTGCCTTTGGTTGGGTTGACGCCCATGTCGTTGTCACGGCTGTTCAGACCAACGATCTGACCGTTGTAGATCTCTTGACCGTGTTCAACGAACAGCTTGCCACGCGCCTGGAGGGTTTCCAGGGAGTAGGTCAGCGCCTTGCCGGTTTCTACCGATACCAGAACACCGTTCTGACGACCGGACATGTCGCCGGACTTCATGGTGTCGTAGCGATCGAAGATCGAGGTCAGGATGCCAGCACCGTTGGTCAGGGTCAGGAACTGGTTACGGAAACCGATCAGACCACGCGCAGGGATGTTGTATTCCAGACGTACACGGCCCTTGCCATCCGGCACCATGTTGGTCAGGTCGCCCTTACGCAGGCCCATCTCTTCCATGACCTTGCCCTGGGATTCTTCAGGGGTGTCGATGGTGACGTTTTCGAACGGTTCCTGCTTCACGCCGTCAACCTGACGGATGATCACTTCCGGACGACCCACACCCATTTCGAAGCCTTCGCGACGCATGGTTTCGATCAGTACCGAGAGGTGCAGCTCACCACGGCCGGAGACCTTGAACTTGTCGGCCGAGTCGCCTTCTTCAACGCGCAGTGCAACGTTGTACAGCAGCTCTTTGTCCAGACGCTCCTTGATGTTACGGGAGGTCACGAACTTGCCTTCCTTACCGCAGAACGGCGAGTCGTTCACCTGGAAGGTCATGGAAACGGTTGGCTCGTCAACGGTCAGAGGCTTCATCGCCTCGACGGTGTCCGGCTGGCACAGGGTGTCGGAGATGAACAGCGAGTCCATACCGCTGACGCACACGATGTCGCCTGCGAAAGCTTCTTCAACGTCGATACGGTGCAGACCGTGGTGACCCATCAGCTTCAGGATACGACCGTTACGCTTCTTGCCGTCGGCGCCGATAGCGACAACCGGGGTGTTCGGCTTGACGCTACCACGAGCGATACGGCCAACGCCGATAACACCCAGGAAGCTGTTGTAGTCCAGTGCCGAGATTTGCATCTGGAACGGGCCTTCACGGTCAACCTTCGGTGGTGGAACGTGGTCAACGATCGCCTGGTACAGCGGGGTCATGTCTTCGGCCATGGCGGTGTGTTCCAGACCGGCAATGCCGTTCAGGGCCGAGGCGTAGATAACCTGGAAATCGAGTTGTTCTTCGGTAGCGCCGAGGTTGTCGAACAGGTCGAAGATCTGATCCAGAACCCAGTCCGGACGCGCGCCTGGACGGTCAACCTTGTTGATGCACACGATCGGACGCAGGCCGGCTTCGAACGCCTTCTTGGTCACGAAACGGGTTTGCGGCATAGGGCCGTCTTGAGCGTCAACCAGCAGCAGAACGGAGTCAACCATCGACATTACGCGTTCTACTTCGCCGCCGAAGTCGGCGTGGCCCGGGGTATCCACGATGTTGATGTGGTAGCCGTTCCAGTTGATGGCGGTGTTTTTCGCCAGGATGGTAATACCGCGCTCTTTTTCCTGGTCGTTGGAGTCCATCACGCGCTCGTCGTTGAGCTCGTTGCGCTCCAGGGTACCGGATTGACGCAGGAGTTTGTCTACCAGGGTGGTTTTACCATGGTCAACGTGAGCAATGATGGCGATGTTACGTAGATTTTCGATCACTTGTGTATCTCGATCAGAGGATTCGGTGTGCTGACAGGTCGTGGCAGCGATTAACAGTAGAGTCAGGCCTTGCCGTTACAGCTTGACGGCAGAGTCGGGGGGCCGGTGACGCAGGCCACAGGCAAACAGCCCCGGGCTCTTAGCTCGGTCGATAAACGCGCACATTGGCATGCCCCTCACTGAGCAAATGGTGGGCATGCAGGCGACTCATCACGCCTTTGTCGCAATACAGCAGGTACTGACGGCTGTCATCCAGTTCCTTGAAACGCGCGTTCAATGCATAAAACGGCAGCGTTTGTACGTCGATGCCAGGAATCTCCAGGGGCTCGTCTTCGGCGGCATCCGGGTGACGGATGTCGACGATGATCTGGCCGGCCAGGGCTTCGCTGACTTCTTCGATCTGCACATCCTGGCCCAGCTCGTCGATGACGCGATCGATCGGGACCAGTTTGGCGTTCTCGAGCGCACGCTCCAGAATCGCCATGTCGAACTGTTGTTCTTCATACTCCACGCGGTTGCGCTTGGCGTGGGTCTTGGGGTTCACCGAAATGACCCCGCAATACTCGGGCATATGCTTGGCAAAGTCGGCGGTGCCGATTTCTTCTGCCAGGTCGATGATGTCCTGTTTGTGGCTGGCGATCAGCGGGCGCAGGACCAGTTTCTCGGTCACGCAGTCGATCAACGACAGGTTCGGCAACGTCTGGCTGGATACCTGGGAGATCGCTTCACCGGTCACCAGCGCATCGATCTGCAACTGGTCGGCGATCCGCGACGCGGCGCGCAACATCATACGCTTCAAAACTACGCCCATATGACTGTTATCGACTTTGCCGAGAATTTCGCCCAGCACTTCCTCGAACGGCACGCTTACAAATAGCACGCGCTGGGAGCTGCCGTACTTCTTCCAGATAAAGTGCGCCACTTCCATCACGCCCAATTCGTGTGCACGACCGCCCAGGTTAAAGAAGCAGAAGTGGCTCATCAGGCCGCGCCGCATGATCTGGTAGGCCGCAACCGTGGAATCGAAACCGCCGGACATCAACACCAGGGTCTGCTCCAGGGCGCCCAGCGGGTAACCGCCGATGCTGTCGTGCTGGCTGTGGATCACAAACAACCGTTGGTCGCGAATTTCCATGCGCACTTCGATTTGCGGCGCTTTGAGGGAGATTCCGGCCGCGCCGCACTCGCGACGCAGCTTGCTGCCGACGTATTTCTCCACATCCATGGAGCTGAACGGATGCTTGCCGGCGCGCTTGCAACGCACCGAAAAAATCTTGCCGGCAAGCTCATCACCAAAGTGCAGCCGGCACTTCTCGGTGATGTCGTCGAAGTCGCCCAGCGGGTACTCGTCCACTTGCAGGAAATGCGCGATGCCCGGCATGCAGCTCAGGCGCTCGGTCATGTCCTTCAAGGCTTTGGCGTCGGTCAGGCGGGTTTCCAGCTCGAGATTGTCCCACACGCCGTTCACCACCACAGCCGGGTCCAGATCGCGGAGCACGGCACGGATGTTCTTGGCCAACTGACGGATGAAACGCATCCGTACCGGTCGGCTCTTGATGGTGATCTCGGGGAAGACTTTTACGATTAATTTCATGGAAACAGCGCGCGCCGGGCCTGCTGAAAAAGGGGGGCGCGGATTATAGCGGAAATCGCTCAAGGTTTAACCAGTTAATATGCATCGCATGTGCAGCGCACCAAAACAGGTCATTTTCGTCCAATAACGCCACATTGCGGTGCGGCATTTATCGCCCGTTGGCCGTTTGCACCGTTATAGGGGCCATTTTGAAGCAAAAAGACCATGTTGGCGCACTGGCATGCAATTTGCTCTCTTGTGAGGCAGGTTGCCTTGGCGGAGTATCCGCGCCGGCATCACCCAAATTCTAAGGGCTAACTCCACTACCAAGCCCGAAGCCACCCGGAGGACACCATGTCGAAGTCGGTTCAACTCATCAAAGATCATGACGTTAAATGGATTGATCTGCGCTTCACGGACACCAAAGGTACTCAGCACCACGTGACCATGCCGGCTCGCGACGCGCTGGATGATGCTTTCTTCGAAGAAGGCAAGATGTTCGACGGTTCCTCCATCGCCGGCTGGAAAGGCATCGAAGCCTCCGACATGATCCTGATGCCGGACGACAGCACGGCCGTCCTCGACCCGTTCACCGAAGACCCAACCCTGATCATCGTCTGCGACGTGATCGAGCCTTCGACCATGCAAGGCTACGACCGCGACCCACGTGCGATCGCCAAGCGTGCCGAGGAATACCTGAAGTCGACCGGTATCGGCGACACCGTATTCGTAGGCCCGGAGCCTGAATTCTTCATCTTCGATTCGGTCAAGTTCAAGTCCGACATCTCCGGCTCGATGTTCAAGATTTTCTCCGAACAAGGTTCGTGGATGTCCGACCAGGACGTGGAAGGCGGCAACAAAGGCCACCGTCCAGGCATCAAGGGCGGCTACTTCCCGGTTCCGCCGTTCGACCACGACCACGAAATCCGTACCTCCATGTGCAACGCCATGGAAGAGATGGGCCTGGTCATCGAAGTTCACCACCACGAAGTGGCGACTGCCGGCCAGAACGAAATCGGTGTGAAGTTCAACACCCTGGTCGCCAAGGCTGACGAAGTCCAGACCCTGAAGTACTGCGTACACAACGTGGCGGATGCCTACGGCCGTACCGCTACCTTCATGCCCAAGCCGCTGTACGGCGATAACGGTTCGGGTATGCATGTTCACCTGTCCATCGCCAAAGAAGGCAAGAACACCTTCGCCGGCGAAGGTTATGCCGGCCTGTCCGACACCGCCCTGTACTTCATCGGCGGCATCATCAAGCACGGTAAGGCCCTGAACGGCTTCACCAACCCGTCGACCAACTCCTACAAGCGTCTGGTCCCAGGTTTCGAAGCGCCGGTAATGCTGGCCTACTCGGCCCGCAACCGTTCCGCCTCGATCCGTATTCCTTACGTGTCCAGCCCGCGCGCTCGCCGTATCGAAGCCCGCTTCCCGGACCCGGCAGCCAACCCGTACCTGGCCTTCGCTGCGCTGGTCATGGCCGGCCTGGACGGTATCCAGAACAAGATCCACCCTGGCGACGCCGCCGACAAAAACTTGTACGACCTGCCGCCTGAAGAGGCCAAAGAGATCCCACAAGTGTGCGGCAGCCTGAAAGAAGCCCTGGAAGAACTGGACAAGGGCCGTGCGTTCCTGACCAAGGGCGGCGTGTTCAGCGACGACTTCATCGATGCCTACATCGAGCTCAAAAGCGAAGAAGAAATCAAGGTTCGCACCTTCGTACACCCACTGGAATACGAGCTGTACTACAGCTGCTGATCCGGTAGCGCTGCTTGACGTAGCGTGATGATAAAGACCTCCTTCGGGAGGTCTTTTTTTGCCTGTGGATTGTCAGAGGGCCGCTTGGCGGTCGAGCATACGGCTGACCATCAGCGTCCCCATGGCGCTCAACTGGTGAATGGCCAGTGCAATATCGCGGTGCTTGCCATCCAGGTCTTCGGACAGGTCCAGCAACAAGGTGCTGACCGAAGAGAAGGTTTCGAAGCTGTTGATCATCAAGGCTTCGTCGTCGATATCGGCGGCAATGGTGAAGACGGATGGGGGTGGATTTGGGGTTGGCTTGAACATGTCTTAACTTCCTCGAATGAGGCCGCCATCGACTCGCTACTAAACGATTGGGTGGCAGCTGGGCGCAGGTTAGTAGACCGGGGAAGTTAAGCAAAAACCGGCGCATCCGAAGATGCCCTGCACACAGCCGCCATAAAGAACGGTGCGGTACACGCTTAACTTGACCCTCAGGCTACTAAACCCGATCGCTGATGAGCAGCGACCGAGCAACCTTAGAGACGACAAGCCAGCCGTACAAGCCGGCGGATTCTGGCTTACCTGTAGGCAACCGCGCAAGCTAAGGTAGCCTGCGCCTGACGCCCTACGCGACCACTGTAGGAGCGAGCTTGCTCGCGAAAAACGCCAGGACACCACATTTCTTCAACATTTACGCGTTATCGTTAACGACCTTCGCGAGCAAGCTCGCTCCTACAGGGGATTTCCTTTGAAACGTCGATTTGTGTTCGCTCTGTTATTTGTCAGCGTCACCGCCAGCGCCGCGCCGCCCACGCTTGATCCGTTGCTCAACAGCATCGCCGAACGCCTGGAGATCGCCGACCAGGTGGCCTTGAGCAAATGGGACAGCCACAAGCCCGTTGAAGACAAAAAGCGCGAGCAGGAAGTGCTCGGCAGCGTCGTCGCCCAAGCCCCGAGCTACAAACTGGACCCCTCCGCCGCCGAGCAGTTTTTCTCGGCGCAGATCGAGGCGAACAAACTGGTGCAATACACCCACCTGTCCGACTGGCAGTTCCAGGGCAAGGCGCCGGACGATCCGCGCCCGGACCTGGTCAAGCAGATTCGCCCGCGGCTGGATGAATTGCAAAAACGCCTGCTGCAACAACTGGCCGACTTCACCCCGCAGCGTACCGACCCGCAGTGCCCGCAGTGGCTGGCCGCGGCGGTGCATGAACCTCTGAATGACCCGCTGCGCCAACTGGCGATGATCCGCGCCACCGCCGAGCTGTGCCTATACAAAGGCTAGCCCTGTAAACCCAATTAAAAATGTGGGAGGGGGCTTGCCCCCGATGGCGGTGGTTCAGTTGATGGAAAGGCTGACTGACACCCTGCTATCGGGGGCAAGCCCCCTCCCACATTTGGATCGCATCCATCCCTGACAGCCCGCCCCAAGTCGCACTATATTGGTGCGATAGGTTGCACCCCCACTGCAGCCCAGCCCATTTTGGTTCGATTCTTCCCGAGCAGACTGGCAGAACGCCACAGTTTCGCGCCTGAACCGCCTATTTCACGGGTTTAACGCTTCTTTTCGGAGCCTTGGTTTGGTTTTTGCATTTTCCTTGTATCAGCGTGTGCCTCAAGCCTGCGCCTTGCTCCAAAAGAGGTCCCGATGACCATCAGCGATGCACTGCACCGTTTGTTACTCGACAACCTGACCACCGCGACCATCCTGCTCAATGCCGACTTGCGCCTTGAGTACATGAACCCGGCGGCGGAGATGCTGCTGGCCATCAGCGGCCAGCGCAGCCATGGGCAGTTCATCAGCGAATTGTTCACCGAGTCCGCCGAGGCCCTGAGCTCGTTGCGCCAGGCTGTGGAGCAGGCGCACCCGTTCACCAAGCGCGAAGCGATGCTCACCGCCCTCACCGGGCAGACGCTGACCGTCGACTACGCGGTGACACCGATCCTGAGCAATGGCGCCACCCTGCTGCTGCTCGAAGTGCACCCCCGCGACCGCCTGCTGCGCATCACCAAGGAAGAGGCGCAGCTGTCCAAGCAGGAAACCAGCAAGATGCTGGTGCGCGGCCTGGCCCATGAGATCAAGAACCCCCTGGGCGGCATTCGCGGCGCGGCGCAGTTGCTGGCCCGCGAGCTGCCGGAGGAGCATCTCAAGGACTACACCAACGTCATCATCGAAGAGGCCGACCGCCTGCGTAACCTGGTGGACCGAATGCTCGGCTCCAACAAGCTGCCGTCCCTGGCCATGACCAACGTGCACGAAGTGCTGGAGCGCGTCTGCCAACTGGTCGACGCCGAAAGCCAGGGCTGCATCACCCTGGTGCGCGACTACGACCCGAGCATTCCCGACGTGTTGATCGACCGCGAGCAAATGATCCAGGCGGTGCTCAATATCGTGCGCAACGCCATGCAGGCCATCAGCAGCCAGAACGAGTTGCGCCTGGGCCGCATCAGCCTGCGCACCCGCGCGCTGCGCCAGTTCACCATTGGCCATGTACGCCATCGCCTGGTGACCAAGGTCGAGATCATCGACAACGGCCCGGGCATTCCGGCCGAACTGCAGGAAACCATCTTCTTCCCCATGGTCAGCGGACGCCCGGACGGTACCGGGCTGGGCCTGGCCATTACCCAGAACATCATCAGCCAGCACCAGGGCCTGATCGAATGTGAGAGCCATCCCGGCCACACCACGTTCTCGATCTTCCTGCCATTGGAACAAGGAGCCCCCACGACATGAGCCGTAGTGAAACTGTCTGGATCGTCGATGACGACCGTTCTATCCGCTGGGTCCTGGAGAAAGCCTTGCAACAGGAAGGCATGACCACCCAGAGCTTCGACAGCGCCGACGGCGTGATGAGCCGCCTGGCTCGCCAGCAGCCGGACGTGATCATCTCCGATATCCGCATGCCCGGCGCCAGCGGCCTGGACTTGCTGGCGCGCATTCGCGAGCAGCACCCGCGCCTGCCAGTGATCATCATGACCGCGCACTCGGACCTGGACAGCGCTGTCGCGTCCTACCAGGGCGGCGCCTTTGAGTACCTGCCCAAGCCGTTCGATGTGGACGAGGCGGTGGCGCTGGTCAAGCGCGCCAACCAGCACGCCCAGGAGCAACAGAACCAGGAAGCCCCGCCGGCCCTGACCCGCACCCCGGAAATCATCGGTGAAGCGCCGGCGATGCAGGAAGTATTTCGCGCCATCGGGCGCTTGAGTCACTCCAACATCACCGTGCTGATCAACGGCGAATCGGGCACCGGTAAAGAGCTGGTGGCCCACGCCCTGCACCGTCACAGCCCTCGGGCAGCCTCGCCGTTCATTGCACTGAACATGGCCGCAATCCCGAAAGACTTGATGGAGTCAGAGCTGTTCGGCCATGAAAAAGGCGCGTTCACCGGCGCGGCCAATCTGCGCCGTGGGCGCTTTGAGCAGGCCGACGGCGGCACCCTGTTCCTCGATGAAATCGGCGACATGCCGGCCGATACCCAGACCCGCCTGCTGCGGGTGCTGGCCGACGGCGAGTTCTATCGGGTGGGCGGGCACACGCCGGTCAAGGTGGATGTACGCATCATCGCGGCCACCCACCAGAACCTGGAAACCCTGGTGCACGCCGGCAAGTTCCGTGAAGACTTGTTCCACCGCCTCAACGTGATCCGCATCCACATCCCGCGCATGTCGGACCGCCGCGAAGACATCCCCACCCTCGCCCGCCACTTCCTCAGCCGCGCCGCCCTGGAACTGGCCGTGGAGCCGAAGTTGCTCAAAAGCGAGACCGAGGAATACCTGAAGAACCTGCCATGGCCCGGCAACGTACGCCAGCTGGAGAACACCTGCCGCTGGATCACGGTAATGGCGTCCGGGCGCGAAGTGCACATCAGCGACCTGCCGCCGGAGCTGTTGAGCCTGCCCCAGGACTCGGCCCCGGTAACCAACTGGGAACAGGCGCTGCGCCAATGGGCCGACCAGGCCCTGGCACGCGGCCAGTCGAACCTGCTCGACAGCGCCGTACCGGCGTTCGAGCGGATCATGATCGAAACCGCGCTCAAGCACACCGCCGGCCGCCGCCGCGATGCCGCCGTGCTGCTGGGTTGGGGCCGCAATACCCTGACGCGCAAGATCAAGGAGCTGGGGATGAAGGTGGATGGCGCAGATGATGACGACAGCGACGACGCCTGATCACCGCTCTCTGCTCCACTGAAAATCCAATGTGGGAGGGGGCTTGCCCCCGATTGCGGTGGGTCAGCCACAGATAGGCTGGCTGATACACCGCTATCGGGGGCAAGCCCCCTCCCACATTTGGCTCTTCACAAGATTTGAGGGTTGTGCACTGCTTCAATGCACCATGAACCGGCATTGGGCACTGACTTGAGACCTGAAAGATCGCTATCGCTCAAAAATTCTTGAACGCTGAAACCACCAAAGCCCCGGATTCCGGGGCTTTGCGCTTTCCTGCAATCTTTTACCGCGCCAATTGCAAACTTTGGCACGCGCCCTGCAACAACCCTGGTACTACCCAGTTTCGGGGACCTTGGTACAGGCAGGCCGAGAATCCCCTCTTTAACACCGAAGCCCTTGGCTTCACCCCGTTTTGGGAGCCCTGGTACAGGCAGGCCGGGAACTCCCTCTTTTATTGCTCCTGGAGATGGATCTCCAGCCGCCAGCGGTCATCGACCTCCTGGCCTTTCCACTCCCCACGCAATGGCCGCGCCGCCACCAGGTTGAGCAGCAAACCGCCGTCGGTCTTGCGCACGCGCCAGTTCACAACCTTGTCATTGACCTTGAGCTGCCCGCCAGCGGCCTTGCCCTGCGCATCGAACAGCAGCGCCACGGTGCCGTCGATATGCTCGCCGTGCAACTTGGGCTCGCGGTTGAACCACACCACCAGACCATCCGCAGCAGGCTCTACCTGCTGCAGCTCGACCGGTTCCGCAGTGGTCAGGCGCCCAATCATCAAGCCCACCATCAGGCCGACAATCGCCAGCGAGCCGAGTACCCTGGGCAATAGCTTCGGCCTTGGATCGTCTTCAGGGGTAGAATGCAGCGCATCTTTGCCTTCGGAGCCGTGCATGTTTCACGTCATCCTTTTTCAACCAGAAATTCCGCCGAATACCGGCAACGTTATCAGGCTGTGCGCCAACAGTGGCTGCCACCTGCATTTGATCGAACCGCTGGGCTTCGACATGGACGATAAACGCCTGCGCCGCGCCGGGCTGGATTACCACGAGTACGCCACTCTCCAGCGCCATGCCGACCTGGCCAGCTGCCTGGAAAGCCTGGGCCAGCCACGTGTGTTCGCGTTCACCACCAAAGGCTCGCGACCGTTTCATGATGCCAGCTTTGCCGAGGGCGACGCGTTTCTGTTTGGCCCGGAGAGCCGCGGCCTGCCGGCCGACGTGCTCGACGCCCTGCCTGATGGCCACCGCCTGCGCTTGCCGATGCGCGAGGGCTGCCGCAGCCTGAACCTGTCCAACACCGTCGCCGTGGCCGTCTACGAAGGCTGGCGCCAACTCGGTTTCAAGTAACACCGCATAGCAAATGTGGGAGGGGGCTTGCCCCCGATTGCGGTGGGTCAGCTACAGATAGGCTGGCTGATACACCGCTATCGGGGGCAAGCCCCCTCCCACATTTTTTTACCGCGTCGACTTATTGAACCGTCGACGAACCTTCCTGTTGCATGCGCTGCAGCTCTTGGGCGTACAGGGCATCGAAGTTCACCGGTGCCAGCATCAACGCCGGGAACGAGCCACGGGTGACCAGGCTGTCCAGGGTCTCACGGGCGTACGGGAACAGGATGTTCGGGCAGAACGCGCCCAGGGTGTGGCTCATGGACGCTTCGTCCAGGCCCTGGATCAGGAAGATACCCGCCTGCTGCACTTCAGCGATGAAGGCCACTTCTTCGCCGTTCTTGACGGTGACCGACAGGGTCAGCACGACTTCGTGGAAGTCACCTTCCAGGGCTTTCTGGCGGGTGTTCAGGTCCAGCGCGACGCTTGGGGTCCATTCCTGGCGGAAGATGGCCGGGCTTTTCGGCGCTTCGAACGACAGGTCACGCACGTAGATGCGCTGCAGCGAAAACTGTGGGCCTTGGTCTTGCGCTGCTTCGGTGTTCTGTTGATCAGTCATCGCAGATCCTTCTTTATCTTGGGGTCTTTTAGGGGTTAGGCGGACAGCAGCGCATCGAGTTTACCGGCGCGCTCCAAAGCGAACAGCTCATCGCAACCACCGATATGCCGGCTGCCGATCCAGATCTGCGGGACCGACGTGCGGCCAGCCTTCTGGGTCATTTCGGCGCGCACTTGAGGCTTGCCGTCGACCTTGATTTCTTCGAAGGCGACCTTCTTGCTCTGGAGCAACTGCTTGGCTCGAATGCAATAAGGGCAATAATCGCTGGAATACACGACAACCTGGCTCATATCACTTCACCAACGGCAGGTTATCGCCACGCCAGCTGCTGATACCACCGGACAGCTTGGCGGCGGTAAAGCCGGACTTGAGCATCTCGCGGGCATGCGTGCCGGAGTGCTGGCCTTGGGCGTCGACCAGGATAATGGTCTTGGCCTTGTATTTCTCCAGTTCGGCCAAGCGCGCGATCAGCTTGTCCTGCGGAATGTTCAGGGCGCCGACGATGTGGCCGGCGGCGAAATCCTTGGCCGGGCGAATATCCACGACAACGGCCTCATCCTTGTTGACCAGGGCGGTCAGCTCCGATGTGCTCAGGCTGCGGCCACCACGGCTCAATTCGTGAGCGATCAGCAGCGCCAGCAGGATGACGAAGGCACCCACGAGCAGATAGTGGGCAGTGGCAAATGCAATCAGGTGATCAACCATCAAGGAGGTTCCAGGGCGTTAAAATGGCGGTAAGTATACACAGCCGTCGGGGGCGGCCAACCCCCGTAAAGCGGTGACGCGGTTGGAACTTCGCTTTAAACTGCCACTCACTTTTCCATTGCCTTCCTTTATTACCGCCGCGAGAGGATCTATGACTACCACGCCTAAACCTTTGGTCCTGATAATTCTCGATGGCTTCGGACACAGTGAAAGCCACCACGACAACGCGGTGTACGCCGCCCGCAAGCCTGTGCTGGATCGTCTCACCGCCACCGTGCCCAACGGTTTGATCTCAGGCTCCGGCATGGACGTGGGCCTGCCGGACGGCCAGATGGGCAACTCGGAAGTCGGTCACATGAATCTCGGCGCCGGACGAGTGGTCTATCAAGACTTCACCCGCGTGACCAAAGCGATCCGCGATGGCGAGTTCTTCGAGAACCCGACCATCTGCGCAGCGGTGGACAAAGCCGTCGCCGCCGGCAAGGCCGTGCACTTCATGGGCCTGCTCTCGGATGGCGGCGTACACAGCCATCAGGACCATCTGGTGGCAATGGCCGAACTGGCCTTCAAGCGCGGCGCCGACAAGATCTACCTGCATGCCTTCCTTGACGGTCGCGACACCCCGCCCAAAAGCGCGCAGTCGTCCATCGAACTGCTGGACGCCACCTTCGCCGCTCTGGGCAAAGGCCGCATCGCCAGCCTGGTAGGCCGTTACTTTGCCATGGACCGCGACAACCGCTGGGACCGTGTGGCCCAGGCCTACAACCTGATCGTCGATGGCCAGGCCGAATTCAATGCCGCCACCGCCCAGCAAGGCCTGGAAGCCGCCTACGCCCGTGGCGAGAGCGATGAATTCGTCAAGGCCACCACCATCGGCGAGCCGGTGAAAGTCGAAGACGGCGACGCCATGGTGTTCATGAACTTCCGTGCCGACCGTGCCCGTGAGCTGAGCCATGTGTTTGTCGACGACGGTTTCAAGGACTTCGAACGCGCACGCCAGCCGAAAGTCGAGTTCGTCATGCTCACCCAATACGCCGCCAATATCCCGGCCCCGTCGGCTTTTGCGCCGGGCAGCCTGGAAAACGTGCTGGGCGATTACCTGGCGAAAAACGGCAAGACTCAACTGCGCATCGCCGAAACCGAAAAATATGCCCACGTGACCTTCTTCTTCTCCGGCGGACGTGAAGAACCTTTCCCCGGCGAAGAGCGCATCCTGATCCCATCGCCAAAAGTCGCCACCTACGACCTGCAGCCGGAAATGAGCGCACCGGAAGTCACCGACAAGATCGTCGACGCCATCGAGCATCAGCGTTATGACGTCATCGTGGTCAACTACGCCAACGGCGACATGGTCGGCCACAGCGGCAACCTGGAGGCTGCCACTAAGGCCGTGGAATGCCTGGACCTGTGCGTGGGACGCATCGTCGACGCCCTGGACAGCGTCGGTGGCGAAGCGCTGATCACCGCCGACCACGGCAACTGCGAGCAGATGTCCGACGAGTCCACCGGCCAGGCCCACACAGCCCACACCACCGAGCCGGTGCCGTTCATCTACGTCGGCAAGCGCGATTTCAAAGTGCGTAACGGCGGCGTACTGGCGGATGTGGCGCCGACCATGCTGATGCTGATGGGGCTGGAAAAGCCGAAGGAAATGACCGGGACCTCAATTCTGGTCTGATCTGAACAACACGGTAGATCCAATGTGGGAGGGGGCTTGCCCCCGATGACGGAGTGTCAGTCAACACTTATGTGACTGGTCCACCGCTATCGGGGGCAAGCCCCCTCCCACATTGGCCCTTGGGTGTTTGGAAGATATCTTTTTGCCATACCACCACCACTCGGCACCTATCTTGCCCGCCCGCTCCAATTGGACGTTTTTTTTGCGGCGCTTGGCGGGCATACTAGAGCGTCCCTTTCCCCTGGTGTCGCCCGCCTCTATGCTTCGCGCCTTGATTACCCTCGCTCTTGTCTGCCTGCTCCAACCGGCATTTGCCGATGAGCGTGCACAAACCCAACAACAGTTGGACGCTACGCGTCAGGACATTACCGAGCTGAAAAAACTGCTCGGCAAGCTCCAGGAAGAAAAATCCGGGGTGCAGAAAGACCTGCGCGGCACGGAAACCGAAATGGGCAAGCTGGAGAAGCAGGTCCAGGAGCTGCAAAAAGAATTAAAGAAGAGCGAGTCGGAACTGGAGCGACTCGACGCTGAGAAAAAAAAACTCCAGAGCGCACGCGTTGAACAGCAACGCCTGATCGCAATCCAGGCCCGCGCCGCCTACCAGAGCGGCCGCCAGGAATATCTCAAGCTGCTGCTCAACCAGCAGAACCCGGAAAAGTTCGCCCGCACCCTCACCTACTACGATTACCTGAGCCAGGCGCGCCTGGCGCAGTTGAAGGGTTTTAACGAAACGCTGCGCCAGTTGGCCAATGTCGAGCAGGAGATCAATGATCAGCAGGCCCAACTGCTCGACCAGAAGACCGCGCTCGACACCCAGCGCAACGAATTGGACAAGGTCCGCAAGGAACGCCAGCAAGCCCTGGCCAAGCTCAACAATGACGTAAAAGCCCGCGACGCCAAGCTCCAGGCCCGCGAGCAGGACCAGGCCGACCTGGCCAAAGTGCTCAAGACTATCGAAGAAACCCTGGCGCGCCAGGCACGCGAGGCTGAGGAGGCGCGGCAAAAAGCGCTGATCGCCCAGCAGGAAGCCGAAAAAAAGCGCCAGCGTGAGGCCGAACTGGCAGCCACTACCGATGCGCCGGCCCCGCGCAAACCGGCGCACGCAGCGCCTGGCCCGCTGGTTTCCAGCAGCGGCGAGTCGTTCGGCGGGCCTTTTGCTTCAGCGCGCGGCAAACTTCCATGGCCGGTTGATGGTCGACTGTTGGCACGCTTCGGCGAAGCCCGTGGCGATGACACCCGTGCCAAGTGGGACGGTGTGATGATCAGCGCCTCTGCGGGCAGCCAGGTCCACGCCGTCCACGGCGGGCGCGTGGTGTTTGCCGATTGGCTGCGCGGGGCCGGTCTGCTGGTAATTCTTGACCACGGTAATGGCTATTTGAGCCTTTACGGCCACAATCAGACGTTACTCAAGTCGGCAGGTGATGTGGTAAAAGCCGGTGAATCCATCTCCACTGTCGGTAACAGTGGTGGCCAGGACACCCCGGCGCTGTACTTCGCTATTCGTCAGCAGGGCCGCCCGAGCGACCCTGCACAATGGTGCAGATCCCAAGGATAGGGTCTCATCTACATTAGGAGTTCGTTCGACATGCTGCATTTGTCCCGCCTCACTTCGCTGGCCCTGACGATCGCCCTGGTGATCGGCGCGCCTCTGGCTTTTGCCGACCAGGCTGTTCCCGCCGCGACCGCTGCGACCACCAAGGCGCCGTTGCCGCTGGACGAGCTGCGCACCTTTGCCGAGGTCATGGACCGGATCAAGGCAGCCTATGTCGAACCCGTAGACGACAAGACCCTGCTGGAAAACGCCATCAAGGGCATGCTCAGCAACCTCGACCCGCATTCGGCCTACCTGGGCCCGGAAGACTTCGCTGAACTGCAGGAAAGCACCAGCGGTGAATTCGGTGGCCTGGGCATTGAGGTCGGTTCCGAAGACGGCAACATCAAGGTGGTCTCGCCCATCGACGACACCCCGGCATCCAAGGCCGGTATCCAGGCGGGTGACTTTATCGTCAAGATCAACGGCCAGCCGACCCGCGGCCAGACCATGACCGAAGCCGTCGACAAGATGCGCGGCAAGATCGGCCAGAAAATCACCCTGACCCTGGTGCGCGACGGCGGCAATCCGTTCGACGTGACCCTGACCCGCTCCACCATCGTGGTCAAGAGCGTGAAGAGCCAGTTGCTGGAGTCGGGCTACGGTTACATCCGCATCACCCAGTTCCAGGTCAAGACCGGCGACGAAGTGGCCAAGGCCCTGGCCAAGCTGCGCAAGGACAACGGCAAGAAGCTCAACGGCATCGTGCTCGACCTGCGTAACAACCCGGGCGGCGTGTTGCAGTCGGCGGTGGAAGTGGTCGACCACTTCATCACCAAGGGCCTGATCGTCTACACCAAGGGCCGCATCGCCAATTCCGAACTGCGCTTCTCGGCCACCGGCAACGATCTGAGCGAGAACGTGCCGCTGGCCGTGCTGATCAACGGCGGCAGCGCCTCGGCCTCGGAGATCGTCGCCGGCGCCCTGCAGGACCAGAAGCGCGGTGTGCTGATGGGCACCACGACCTTCGGTAAAGGCTCGGTGCAAACCGTATTGCCGCTCAACAACGAGCGTGCGCTGAAGATCACCACGGCGCTGTACTACACGCCCAATGGTCGCTCGATCCAGGCCCAGGGCATCGTGCCGGACATCGAAGTGCGCAAGGCCAAGATCACCAACGAGATCGACAGCGAGTACTACAAAGAGGCGGACCTGCAAGGCCACCTGGGCAATGGCAACGGCGGCGCCGACCAGCCGACCGGCAGCGGCGCCAAAGCCAAACCGATGCCGCAGGACGACGATTATCAGTTGGCCCAGGCGCTGAGCCTGCTCAAGGGCCTGAGCATCACGCGCAGCCGTTGATATGCGCGTTGCCCTGATCATTGCCTTGCTGTGCAGCCTGGCCGGATTCGCACAAGCGACGCCGGCCGGCGAGCCGCACAAAGCCTATCTCACTCTGATCATCGACGACCTCGGGCAGAACCTGCCCAGGGATCGTCGTGTGCTGGCCCTGCCCGGGCCGGTCACCACCGCGATCATGCCTGACACCCCTCACGCCACCGAATTCGCCCGCGAGGCCCACAAAGCCGGCAAGATCGTCATCCTGCATATGCCCATGGACCCGGCCACCGGTCCGTTTGCCTGGCACCCCGAGCTGTCGATCGAAGAACTGGCCAAGCGCCTGGACGCCGCCTTCGCGGCCGTGCCCTACACCGCCGGCATCAATAACCATATGGGCAGCCGCATGACGGCGCAGCCGCAGGCAATGGCGTGGTTAATGGGCGAGCTGCAG
Organism: Pseudomonas sp. 28 E 9; assembly: GCF_900004785.1. Classification (NCBI taxonomy): domain Bacteria; kingdom Pseudomonadati; phylum Pseudomonadota; class Gammaproteobacteria; order Pseudomonadales; family Pseudomonadaceae; genus Pseudomonas; species Pseudomonas sp. 28 E 9. Next base: position 398,479 of record NZ_CVTK01000054.1, read on the forward strand.
CGGCGCCACAAGTTCTTTGTGGACAGCCGTACCAGCGCACAGACTGTCGCCGCCGCCGAGGCGCAGAAGATTGGACTGGCGCATGTTTCGCGGGATGTGTTCCTGGATGACGAACGCACCGAGGCGGCGATCACCACGCAGCTGCAAACCGCAATCAAGCTGGCGCACAAGCAGGGTTCGGCGGTGATGATCGGGCACCCTTACCCCCAGACCCTGGCGGTGCTGGAGCGCGAATTGCCCAAGCTCAAGGCGCAGGGTGTGGAGTGGATCGATATCAAGCTGATGATCAGCGTGCGCAGTAATCGGGCCATGAGTGCCCACGGCAAAAACGGCATCTATCGCTGACGATATCCCCATCCTGTAGGAGCGAGCTCGCTCGCGAAAAACCTGAGAACGCCGCGCGTACCCAGGATGCTCGCGTTATCGTTGACGTCTTTCGCGAGCAAGCTCGCTCCTACAAATAGTTGGCCATGATCTGGTCGATACGGCCTTCTTTGCGTAACTCATCCAGCGCAGCCTGGAGCCTGGCAACCACCTCATCCGGCACATCCTTGTTCAACGCCAGGTAAAGCTGCGCACTGTTGAAACGCAGTACCGTCTTCAGCCCGTTCACCCCCACCTGCCGCGCCAGGTAGCGCCCAGCAGGGTCGCCGGTGGCCCACAGGTCGATCTGGCCCTCCATGAGCTTTTGCGCATTGTCCTGGTCTCGCAAGGCGACAACCGGATTGAGCCCCTGCTTGTCCAGACTCTGGGCAATGGCATCGCCTTTGTAGGCGCCAATCCTGTAGCGGCGCGCCTGCTCCAGGCCTTCCAACTGGATTTTGCTGTCAGCCTTGGCCAACAGCACCCAATCGTCCGGGCCGATGGGGCCGACCCATTTGAACAAGGCTTCACGGTCCGGCAAACGCGCCATGACGAACACACCATAGCCAGGCTTTTCCAGGGCGAGTTTGTAGATTCGCTCCCAGGGGAAACGCAGGGTGAGGTTGTAGGAAATGCCGGCACGCTTGAAGGTCTCGCGCATGATGTCCACGGCGATACCTTCGATGTTCTCGTCCCTGGCGAAGTTCTTGCCGTTTTTCGCCATGTTGTAAGGCGGGAAATTTTCCGTCAGCAGCACCAGGGAGGTGTCAGACGATTCGTCGGCGTGCACCGTAGCCGCCATGAGCATGGAGGAACTGGCAAGGGCGAGCAGCAGGTGTTTGAACATGAAGGCTACCGGAATCCATGGCAAGCGCAGAGAGTGCCGCGCGCCTGCCATGCTGTCCAGCGGCGTTTAGCGCACGACGATACCGCGCGCGGCCATGTAGGCCTTGGCCTCGGGGACGGTGTATTCGCCGAAGTGGAAAATACTCGCCGCCAGCACCGCGCTGGCATGCCCTTCGATGACGCCATCGGCCAAGTGCTGCAGGTTGCCGACGCCGCCGGAGGCGATCACCGGGATGCCAAGGGCATCGCTGATGGCGCGGGTTACGCCCAGGTCAAAGCCGTTTTTCATGCCGTCCTGGTCCATGCTGGTCAGCAGGATTTCACCGGCGCCGAGGGCTTCCATCTTCATCGCCCACTCCACCGCGTCCAGCCCGGTCGGTTTGCGCCCGCCGTGGGTGAAGATCTCCCAACGCGGGGTTTCGCCCGGGCCGGAAACTTTCTTGGCGTCGATGGCGACCACGATGCATTGCGAGCCGAAGTGCTGCGCGGCTTCGCCGACGAACTCCGGGTTGAACACAGCTGCAGTGTTGATCGAAACCTTGTCCGCGCCGGCATTGAGCAGGTTGCGGATGTCTTGCACGGTGCGCACGCCGCCGCCCACGGTCAGCGGGATAAACACCTGGCTGGCCATGCGTTCGACGGTGTGCAAGGTGGTGTCGCGGCCGTCGACGCTGGCGGTGATGTCGAGAAAGGTAATTTCGTCGGCGCCCTGTTCATCGTAGCGACGGGCGATTTCCACCGGGTCGCCGGCATCACGGATGTTCTCGAACTTGACGCCCTTGACCACGCGACCGTTGTCGACGTCCAGGCAAGGGATGATGCGTTTGGCCAGCGCCATGGTCAGTCCTCAGCCGTTGTAGGCATCGCAGTAAGCCTGGGCTTCGGCGACGTCCAGGGTGCCCTCATAAATCGCACGGCCCGTGATGGCGCCGATGATGCCAGGCGCCTTGGCGTCCAGCAGCGACTTGATGTCACCCAGGTTGTGGATACCGCCAGAGGCGATCACCGGGATTTTCGTCGCAGCGGCCAGCGCGGCGGTGAACGGTACGTTGCAGCCCTGCATCATGCCGTCTTTGGCGATGTCGGTATAAACGATGGCGGACACACCGTCGGCTTCGAACTGTTTAGCCAGGTCGATCACCTGCACAGTGCTGATTTCAGCCCAACCGTCGGTGGCGACAAAACCGTCCTTGGCATCCAGGCCGACGATAACCTTGCCTGGGAATGCGCGGCAGGCTTCGGCGACGAAGGCCGGGTCTTTTACGGCCTTGGTGCCGATGATCACGTAGCTCACGCCGGCCTTGACGTAATGCTCGATGGTTTCCAGCGAACGGATGCCGCCGCCGATCTGGATCGGCAGGTTCGGGTAGCGCCGGGCGATGGCGGTGACCACCTCGCCATTGACCGGCTGGCCTTCGAAGGCGCCGTTCAAGTCCACCAGATGCAGACGACGGCAGCCCCCTTCCACCCATTTGGCGGCCATGCTCACCGGGTCATCGGAGAACACCGTGGAATCTTCCATACGGCCCTGGCGCAGACGGACGCAGGCGCCGTCCTTGAGATCGATAGCGGGGATAATGAGCATGCTTTTCCTTCGTCAAAGAGCTGCAAGCTGCAAGCTATTAGCTGCAAGCAAGCACGCGTATCAATTCTTGCAGCTTATAGCTTGAAGCTTTCAGCTGCTCTTTCTTACCACCGCCCATCCCACGCGGCGAAGTTCTGCAACAACTGCAGGCCATGGGTATGGCTCTTCTCCGGGTGAAACTGCACGGCAAAGCGCGAACCGTCGGCCAGCGCGGCGGCGAAGTCGACGCCGTAATGCCCGCCCCCCACCACCTGGCGCGGGTTACCGGCGGCGATGTAATAGCTGTGCACAAAGTAGAAGCGCGCCATGTCCGGAATCTCGTGCCACAGCGGGTGATCCACCGCGCGACGCACTTCGTTCCAGCCCATGTGCGGCACCTTGAGGTGCTCGCCGTCTTCATGCAGGTCTTTGCCGAAGAACTTCACCTGGCCGGGAAACAGACCGATGCAGTCGACGCCGCCGTTCTCTTCACTGCTGTCGAGCAAGGCTTGCATGCCCACGCAGATGCCGAGGAACGGACGGTCCTGGCTGACTTCGCGCACCAGGCTGTCAAAGCCCAGGCGACGGATCTCGGCCATGCAATCGCGAATCGCGCCAACGCCTGGAAACACCACGCGGTCGGCTTCACGAATCACATTGGCATCGCTGGTGATCAGCACCTTGCCGGCACCCACGTGCTCGAGGGCCTTGGCCACCGAGTGCAGGTTACCCATGCCGTAATCGATAACCGCGACCGTCTGCATTACAGAACGCCCTTGGTCGAAGGCATTTGCCCGGCCATGCGCTCATCCAGCTCCACGGCCATGCGCAGCGCGCGGCCGAAAGCCTTGAACACGGTTTCGATCTGGTGGTGGGTGTTGGTGCCGCGCAGGTTGTCGATGTGCAGGCTGACCAGGGCGTGGTTGACGAAACCCTGGAAGAATTCCTGGAACAGGTCGACGTCAAAGCCACCCACGGTGGCGCGGGTGTAGGGCACGTGCATCTGCAGGCCTGGGCGGCCGGAGAAGTCGATGACCACGCGCGACAGCGCTTCGTCCAGCGGGACATAGGCGTGGCCGTAGCGACGGATGCCTTTTTTGTCGCCGATGGCCTTGGCAAAGGCCTGGCCGAGGGTGATGCCCACGTCTTCCACCGTGTGGTGGTCGTCGATGTGCAGGTCGCCCTTGCTGACGATATCCAGGTCGATCAGCCCATGACGGGCGATCTGGTCCAGCATGTGCTCAAGAAAAGGTACACCGATATCAAATCGGGCCTTTCCGGTGCCATCCAGGTTGATCGAGGCTTTGATCTGGGTTTCCAGAGTGTCGCGCTCGACGGACGCCATACGTTCGACCATCACCAGCTCCGCAAATCATTGGGCGAAAAAGGCAGCCATTATAGGGGCGCGGGCGCTAAACAGAAACATCGAAGGGGATAAGACTGACGAGTTGAATCGGGGAATGTCGGGGATAGACATGTGCATACATGTGGGACCCAGCCCACCAGAACACTGGTCAACCAATGTGGGAGGGGGCTTGCCCCCGATAGCGGTGGGTCAGTCAACAATGCATTGACTGATTCGCCGCCATCGGGGGCAAGCCCCCTCCCACAAGGGTTTTGCAGTGTTAGTGGAACAGTACTGCGGTCTTCTGCAGGGTCACCCACACACCCCACGCCAACGGAATGCCCACTACCAGCCAGGCGGCGACCGCCAATGGCTTGCTGCCAGGGGAGGCTTTCCACTCCAGCACGGTGCTGGCATCAGCGCCTTTGTCATGGCCCAGCGCCTGCTCGGCGGCCAGTTCGGCGTCGGTCATGAAGTATTTGTCGGCTACCGGACGTACCAGCAGGTTGCAGATAAAGCCCAGCACCAGCAGGCCAGCGAGGATGTACAAGGTGATGTCGTAGGCCGCAGCGCGTTCAACGCCGATGCTCAACTGATATTCACGCAGGTAGTTCACCAGCACCGGGCCCAATACGCCGGCAGCGGCCCAGGCGGTCAGCAGGCGACCATGGATGGCGCCGACCATTTGCGTACCGAACAGGTCGGCCAGGTAAGCCGGGACCGTGGCAAAACCACCGCCGTACATCGACAGGATGATGCAGAACGCCGCCACGAACAGTGCCACGTTGCCCAGGTGCCCCAGGTTCGGGATCAGCGCGTACAGGGCAAAGCCCAGGGCGAAGAACACGAAGTAGGTATTTTTGCGCCCCAGGTAGTCGGAGAACGACGCCCAGAAGAACCGGCCACCGATGTTGAACAGGCTCAACAGGCCGGTGAAGCCTGCCGCAATGGCGGCGATCGATGCGAGTTGCCCGGCATCCAGCTGACCAAACGGTACATCCAGCCCCAGCAATTTGCCGCCGAACACTTCCTGCAACAGCGGCGAAGCCATGCCGAGGATACCGATACCGGCTGACACGTTCAGGCACAGCACCAGCCATACCAGACGGAATTGCGGGGTCTTCCACGCCACGTTCACATGCACATGACGGTGCGTGATCATCGCGTTGCTGGCTTTTTTCGCCGGCGCGGTCCAGCCCTCAGGCTTCCAGCCGGTCGGCGGAACGCGATAGGACAAGGCGCCGCCGATCATGAACACGAAGTAGATCGCAGCCATGACCAGGAAGCTCTGCCATACGCCCACGCTGGTCGGCGAGGCGAAGTGGCCCATCAGTGCTGCCGCCAGCGGTGCACCGACCATCGCGCCGCCGCCGAAGCCCATGATCGCCATGCCGGTCGCCATGCCGCGCTTGTCCGGGAACCACTTGATCAGGGTCGATACGGGCGAGATATAGCCCAGGCCCAGGCCGATACCGCCGATGACCCCGGAGCCGATCCACATCAGCCAGATCTGGTGGGTATAGATACCCAACGCCGAGATCAGCAGGCCGCCGCACCAGCACAACGCCGAGACAACACCGGCCTTGCGTGGCCCGGCATGTTCCAGCCAGCCGCCCCAGATCGCTGCCGAGCAGCCCAGGAAGATGAAGAACAGGGTGTAGATCCAGCCCAGCATGGAGATGGGCCAGTCGCATTGGGACGAGAAGACCTGGGCGATAAAGCTCATGTCCGGCGCGCAGGCGACCGGCGCAGTGATGCCCAGCGCCTTGGACAGCGGCAGCCAGAACACCGAGAAGCCGTAGGCCATGCCGATGCACAGGTGGATGGCCAGCGCGGCCGGTGGAACCAGCCAGCGGTTGAAGCCGGGCTTGGCGATAATGCGTTCCTTGGACAGGAACGCAGGCGGTGCGGCATTGGTACCGGCCGCAGTGCTAGTGCTCATTGGTGTTTCCCCCAGTTATTGGTATGCATCCGTCAGGCGCGCTTCCCCTCGGCCTTGCACGCAATGCGTGGCCGTTTTTGTGAGTGAAGCTCCATTTTGGCGCGACGATACGTCGCAGAAGGCGGACGAACGCGCAGAGATTAGCACCTGCAGATGCGAGAAAAACCAAATTGACATCACTTTTTTCAACCTATCTGTTTTATTTGACGCCAAAATCCCGTTTCGCTGGTCGTAGATACAATGTAACGATCCACGAACTGATGCAGGCCTTCGGGCGGTATACTCTGCGGCTAAATTTTGAAATCGACATACAAGGACTCGCCCATGAAAGCGTTCGGCAAAATCCTGGGTCTGGTATTTCTCGGGCTGTTGCTGATCATTGTGGCTCTCGGCTTTGCCCTGACCCATCTCTTCGATCCCAACGACTACAAAGAAGAAATTCGCCAGATTGCCCGCGACAAGGCCCACATCGAGCTGACGCTCAATGGCGACATCGGCTGGAGCCTGTTCCCCTGGCTGGGCCTGGAGCTGCACGAAGCCGGCGTGGCAACCCTGACCAATCCGACCCAACCGTTTGCCGACCTGCAGATGCTCGGTCTGTCGGTACGTGTGCTGCCGTTGCTGCGCCGCGAAGTGCAGATGAGCGATGTGCGGGTCGAGGGCCTGAACCTGCGCCTGAACCGCGACAAGAACGGCCACGGCAACTGGGAAGACATCGGCAAGAACCTGCCCGACGAAACCCCGGGTGCCGCCACCCCGGCGCCGACCGAACCGGTGGCTGAAGCCAAGCCGGAAAAACCGCCGCAGCCGATCCGCCTGGACATCGACAGCCTGACCATCAACAACGCACGCGTTGAATACAACGATGAACAGACCGGCAAGCAGTTGAGCGCCGAAAGCATCCAGCTCAGTGCCGGCGCCATTCACGAAGGCGCCAATATTCCGCTGAAACTCACCGCTTTCCTGGGCAGCAACCAGCCGGTCATGCGCCTCAAAACCGAGCTGAACGGTAACTTGCGCATCCAGCGCGCCCTCAAGCGCTACCAGTTCGAAGACATGCGCCTGAGCGGCGAAGCCACTGGCGAACCCTTGCAGGGCAAGACGCTGACCTTCTCCACCCAGGGTCAATTGCTGGTCGATCTTGCCGCCAACATCGCCGAATGGACCAACCTGAAACTCTCGGCCAACCAATTGCGCGCACTGGGCGAACTGCGGGCCACTGACCTGAGCAACACCCCGCAGATCAGCGGCGCGCTGTCGGTCGCGCAGTTTGACCTGGCCAAGTTTCTCGAGAGCGTCGGCCACCCTCTGCCGGCCATGGCACCGGGCAGCCTGAGCAAAGTCGAACTGGTCAGCCGCCTCACAGGCACGCCGACCAATGTCGCGCTGGAGGACCTGAACCTGAAACTCGATGGCAGCACCTTCACCGGTCGCGTTGCCGTGGATGATTTCGCCAAGCAGTCACTGCGCGTGCAGCTCAAGGGCGACACCTTCAATGCCGACAATTACCTGCCGGCCAAATCCGAAGCCGCCAAAGGCACGGCGGCCGCACGCCAGGCCGAAGTGCAAAGCAGCGAGGCCGGTGCGATGGCCGCCGGCGGTAACAGCCCACTGCCGGAAGCGCCGACCAAAGCCGCCTGGAGCAGCGACAAACTGCTGCCGCTGACCCGCCTGCGCAGCCTGGATATCAACGCGGACCTTGCGTTCGGCCAACTGACCTTGAGCCAGCTGCCGATCCAGAACGCGGTACTGAAAGCCTCGGGCGTCGATGGCCAGCTCAGCCTCGACGCGCTGAGCGGTGGCCTCTACAACGGCACGTTCCAGGCCAACGGCACCCTCGATGTACGCCAGGACACCCCGCTCCTGGCGCTGCAAACCCATATCAAGCAGGTACCGGTAGAAAAAATCCTGCAGGCCCAGGGCAAAACCCCACCAGTCAAAGGCCTGGTCACCCTGGACAGCAACCTGACCGGGCGTGGCAACAGCCAGAAGGCCTTGATCGACAGCCTCAACGGCACCGCCGGCATCGTCATCAACAACGGTGTGCTGCTCAACGCCAACATCGAGCAACAACTGTGTACCGGTATCGCCCTGCTCAACCGCAAAACCCTGAGCACCACGCCCCAAGGCAAGGACACGCCCTTCCAGGAACTGCGCGGCAACCTGACGTTGCGCAACGGCGTGGCCAGCAACCCTGACCTGAAAGTGCGCATTCCGGGGCTGACCCTCAACGGCAATGGCGATGTCGACCTTCGCGTACTGGGCATGGACTACCGGGTGGGTATCATCGTCGAAGGCGACCAGCGCGACGTGCCGGACCCGGCCTGCCAGGTCGGCGCCAACTTCCAGGGTATCGAAGTGCCGCTGCGTTGCCGTGGCCCGCTGGAACTGGGCGCCAAGGCCTGTCGCCTGGACAAGGACGGCCTCGGCCAGGTCGCCATCAAAGCGGCGGGCAATCGTCTCAACGAGAAACTCGAAGAGAAGCTCGACAAGGTCAATCCCAAGCTTAAAGACGCATTGAAAGGCCTGTTCAACCGATGAGAAACGAGCAGTTTTCACAGGCGGTGCTGGACTGGTACGACCGCCACGGTCGCCACGACCTGCCCTGGCAACAGGGCATCACGCCATATCGGGTGTGGGTGTCGGAGATCATGCTGCAACAGACCCAGGTCAGCACCGTGCTCAATTACTTCGACCGGTTCATGGCGTCCTTGCCGACGGTCCAGGCACTGGCCGCCGCGCCGGAAGACGAAGTGCTGCACCTGTGGACCGGCCTGGGTTACTACACCCGGGCGCGCAACCTGCAAAAGACTGCAAAGATCGTGGTCGCCGAATACGGCGGCGAGTTTCCCAGGGATGTCGAAAAACTCACCGAGCTGCCCGGCATCGGCCTGTCCACCGCTGGCGCAATCGCCAGCCTGAGCATGGGCCTGCGTGCGCCGATCCTCGACGGCAACGTCAAGCGCGTGCTGGCACGCTTTACCGCACAAGAGGGCTACCCTGGCGAACCCAAGGTCGCCAAGCAACTGTGGGCGACCGCAGAGCGCTTTACGCCACACGACCGCGTCAACGCCTACACCCAGGCGATGATGGACATGGGCGCCACGCTATGCACCCGCAGCAAACCCAGTTGCCTGCTGTGCCCGCTGGAAAAAGGCTGCGAAGCCCACATGCTTGGCCTGGAGACGCGCTACCCGATCCCCAAGCCACGCAAGACCATCCCCCAGAAGCGCACGCTGATGCCGATGCTCGCCAATGCCGAAGGCGCGATCCTGCTTTACCGTCGCCCCTCCACGGGCCTGTGGGGCGGTTTATGGAGCCTGCCGGAACTGGACGACCTGGAAGACCTGGATCATCTGGCCAACCAGCACGCGCTGGCCTTGGGCAAACATCAGGAACTGCCGGGGCTGATCCACACCTTCAGCCACTTCCAGCTGGCCATCGAACCCTGGCTGGTCCAGGTCGAGGAAAGCGCCCATCACGTGGCCGAGGCCGACTGGCTCTGGTATAACCTCGCCACCCCACCGCGCCTGGGCCTTGCCGCCCCGGTGAAAAAACTGCTGAAGCGCGCGGCTGAAGTATTGAACGCAGGAGAGTCGTCATGACCCGCACCATCATGTGCCGCAAGTACCACGAAGAACTGCCCGCCCTCGAACGCGCCCCTTTTCCGGGTGCCAAAGGCCAGGACATCTACGATAACGTCTCCGCCAAGGCGTGGGCCGACTGGCAAAAACACCAGACCCTGCTCATCAACGAAAAACGCTTGAACATGATGAACGCCGAAGACCGCAAATACCTGCAGGGCGAAATGGACAAGTTCTTTTCCGGCGAGGATTACGCCAAGGCCGACGGCTACGTACCACCTGCTCAATAATTGATCAAAAACCGGGGTCTGCACGTAAGCGACGGTAATAATTAAATATTTTTTGAAAACTTGCTTGACGACCCCCTGAAAAACCCGTTTAATGCGCCCCGTTGCCCAGATAGCTCAGTCGGTAGAGCAGGGGATTGAAAATCCCCGTGTCGGCGGTTCGATTCCGTCTCTGGGCACCAAAATACCGAGAAACCCCAAGGAACAATGTGTTCCTTGGGGTTTTTTATTGCCTGCGATTTAATGGCGGCCGGCTGCGTGCGGTCACGATGTCGCAGCAGCACGATTGAGGGTTGTTTTTCTCTGGACTCAATCGTCCAGCCTTTACCCAATTCCCAGTTGTAAGGTTTTTTCCATGACCCGCTTCTTGCTCTGCACGCTCTTGCTACTGACCGCAATGGTCAGTGGATGCGCCACGCAAATGGACGTAGCAATCAACGCAACGCCTGACCCCGACTACCACTTCGACCGCCAGGCCACCGTACTGGTGACGTCCACCGGCGGCAGCGACGAAAACGCGCTCAACGCCCGCTACTACCTGCGCGACATGGTCGGCGCCATGAAAGACCAGGGCTTTCGCAATGTCTTCACCGACACCACCCTGCCCAAAGACCATGCACCGATCAAAATGACCGTCACCCTGGACGTCGACAGCAAGCAAGTCACCTACCGCTATACCGCCACCGAATACGGCCAGGTGGCAAACAGCACCACCACGCAGTGCAAGAAGAACAAAAAGAAAACCGACCAGCTGACCTGCACCAGCACCCCAAACACCACCTACGGCCCCGTAGGCACCTCTGAGCGCACCGGTTACACCACCCTCACCACGTTCAGGGCCACCGCCCGGGATGAGGCGAGCAAGCGCGCGGTGTACGTGCTGCGGGCGTCGTCCTACAACGACGACTGCCAGGCCGCGAAGGTAGAAGCCTTTTTGGTGGAACAGGGGCTGCGCAATCTGAATTTCCAGGATCGGGTGCAGCGTAATTACACGGTTACGATGCCGGAGGGGTTTCGTTGTAAATAAGTGCTACGTGGCCTGGGGCAGAGCTTTTCTCCAACGCTTTTCACTTATCTGAGCCGTGTTTTTGAGATGACGTAGGCCCTCTTGAGGCCCTTAGCTCCTATAAAACGGGCATCAGGCCGCTCACTTTTCGAGATAATCGAAAGCTTGCTAGAGATAATTTCCGGTAAGGAGTTTGCTCATCAAAGTGGACGGAACAGCGCAAGGCGCTGACCCATTGCGAGAAATCGCGAATATCGAAAGGGCGATGGACTAAAAACAGGAAAAACAGGGGTCAGACCACGTTTAGTGCTCCGCCAGAAGAATAGTGGTCTGACCCCATTTTTCTCATCCCGAGTAAAAACAGGGGTCAGACCCTGAGGAATCCCCACAAATTCATCCTAAGCTCTGCGCTTGATGGCGCACCTCATCACGCAGAGCCCGCTCCAATATTTCCAAGTGTTCTCGTCCTCCAAAATCTGTGCAGATTCGCCAGTATTCCAAGCCTAGTCGCCACAATGAAAGCACTCGCTTTTCTTTGATGCTGTTGCTTTGGTAGCGTCGCTCCAAGCCGCGTTCTCGTGCCTGCAACCCCGTTAAAAACAGAAGGTAGTTGGCCAAAGCAGCAATCAACAACAACACCTCAATGCGCTTTGGACAGTGGCTTCGATGCAGATTCAGGCCTAATCCCAAGTGCTCACTTTTTACATCTCGAAAGCCTTCTTCGATCTGCATACGGCGCTTATAGATCGCCACTATTTTTGCTGGATTCCATTCGTCTTGCCTCAGATTGCTGGCAAGCAACCAGGGCTCCCGTTCACGCCTGGCTGACTGTCGGCTGAGCTTACTTTTGGCGATTGAGCCAGTCACTCGTTGATGCTTTCGGCCCTTGGCTGAATGTCGCACGCAGTACAAATTGATCAAGTGCGGAGCGCTACGCGTCATCTCGACCCGACCAAGCGACTTGGGTGACGAAGTGGCCAAAGCATAGAGATCTTGCACGGGCAGCCACTCATTTTCGTCACCACGATAAAGCTCCCGATTTCGTATACGAGCCACGTAGTACCAGCCCTGTGCGGCCACTGCTTTCATCCATGGGCGCCGGAAACCTGCATCAGTAACCATCACTGGAACACATCCATCGGGCAGTAGTTCAGCCAGTGTTTTGAGCAGGCGGTTTTGATATTTGGGGCAGCCCTCGCGTTCATGAACACTTTCATAAATAGGGAATGAGCGCCCCGCTAGAGGTATCGCGGCCCTCAACAAAAAAGCGTTGCCGGGAGCATCAATTCGGGACCAGTCAACCAAGATTAATGGGTGCTTCACCGACCCCAGCAATGCCCGCAGGATCACCCAGTAGAACAGCGGACGCTCTGCTCTGAGGTGTTGATTGCCCAGTAACCGATCAACCCGCTTGATTGCATGTTTGGGGAATGCCTGACCTGGCATAAAACGTCCGAGCGCTGTCAGCGTCAGGCGGCGGCCTTGCAGTAACGAACTGACACAACTCATCAGTGTTGTCAGGCGACGAGAGTGGATTGAAGGCAGTGCTTGAGCGAGCGCTCTGTGTAAAAATCGGATGGCCTGCATGGGTTTGGGATCTTGTTTTTGTGTGGTGCAAACCAAGTTGCCGACTCATGCAGGCTTCTTCAATAACTCCAACTTCTTGATTTTTCGTAAGAAAAATCG